>JAZLCC010000019.1:0-5596 GCA_045614065.1 Eubacteriales bacterium
GAGCTTGCAAAATACAGAGCCGAGGTTAACGAAGATGACGTTAAGGCAGAAATGCAAAAGGATCTCGACACACTTTATCAGATCGAGCCCGTAGATGCAGAGTCGCACGCGCGCACAGTTCGTAACTGTCTTGCCGTAAGACGTTGGATCGAAGAGCAAAAGCTTTCAGCTATGACTGTAAACTTTAGAGAAATAACCGAGGCAACAGGTCTTGAAATTATGCCCTTCATGGAGGCTTGCAAGGCTATGGCTCGCGGCACGGGTTATGCGGGCGAGGGTGACGTTCTTACCGCTTCTTTAGTTGGCGCGCTTATGAAAGGCTATGACGAGGTTGCATTTATTGAGATATTCTGCCCCGACTGGAAAGGCAACACACTTCTCCTCTCACACATGGGTGAATACAATCCCAATCTTACGTCGGGTAAATGCGGAATGAAGGAAATTCCCTTTATTTACGGCGACGCAAAGAATCCCGTTGTTTCCTACGGTAGATACAAGGGCGGCGACGCAGTGTTTATAAACCTTTACAGAACCAAGGATGACTTCCGTATGATAATCTCTGCGGTTGATATGGTTGAGGTAAGACCCGACGATGATACCCTTGAGGTTAGAGTTCGTGGTTGGATGAAGCCGAGAATGCCCATTGCCGACTTCCTTGAGGCAATAAGCCACGTTGGCGCAACTCACCACAGTGCACTCGTTTACGGCGCTCGTGTTTCTGAGCTCGTTTACTTTGCCGATCTTCTCGGAATCGGTTACGATATCGTTTAATTCAAACAAGTTTTTAAAAAAATTATTTACATAAAAGGAGTACAAAAAAATGCTTGTAAATCTTGATTACGTTCTTAAGAGAGCCCAGGAGGGCGGTTACGCAGTTGGTCTTTTCAACACGACTGACACCGATATGCTTGAGGGTGTTCTTGCAGCTGCTGAGGAGCTCCGCGCTCCCGTTATTATCGGTACTGCAGAGGTTCTTCTTCCCTACGGCGAGCTTAAGCTCATCGCTCCCTCTGTAAGAGCTGCAGCAGAGCGCGCAACCGTTCCGGTTGTTCTTCACTACGACCACGGTCTTACCGTTGAGCGTTGCATCGAGGCTCTTGACCTCGGATTCACCTCTATTATGTTCGACGGAAGCGCAGGCGACCCCGAGAACAACATTGAGCTCACCCGCAAGGTAGTTGAAATGTGCCACGCAAAGGGTGTTACCGTTGAGGGCGAAATCGGCCACGTTGGAAACGCAGACGTTGAGGGCGATCAGGAAAACAACTATACTACCCCCGAGGAGGCAAAGGCATTCATCGAGGCTACCGGTGTTGACGCACTTGCAGTAGCAATCGGTACTGCTCACGGCGCCTACAAGAAGAAGCCCTGCCTTGACCTTGAAAGACTTGCAGCTATCCGTTCTGAGGTTGACACTCCCCTCGTTCTTCACGGCGGAAGCGGTCTTACCGACGATGATTTCCGCAACACCATCAAGAATGGTATTGCAAAGGTAAACATCTTTACCGACCTCTGCCTCGCAGGCGAGCGCGCTTGCAAGAAGGGCCTTGAGGATAAGGTTGGCTACCTTGAGATGAGAAACCTTAAGGTTGCTGAGATAAAGGCCGAGACCATGAAGAAGATGAAGGTCTTCGGTTGCGACGGAAAGGCTTAAGTTTTTTCATTCAAAGCCTATTTAAAGGAGAATCCTTATGAAAAAACGGTTTTTACAATTGGTGGCAGCAATACTTTTAGTATCTGCTCTCCCCCTTGCTTTGTTTTCATGCACCGAGGATATCTTTGATAGCACCGACAACACCGAAACCAACGCTAACGTAGAGGAAACGGAAAAGCAAAGCGACTCCGAGATATCAGACTCAGAGACATCCCAGCCGGAAGCTCAATCAAGTAAAATAACGCTTTTTAAGGATGGAAAGTACGCAATTAACGTGATTTACTCCGATCTTGCAACAAATGATGAAAGAACGGGATATAATCACATAAGATCAATGCTAAAATCCAAAACAGGCAAATCCGTAGCAAATATGACCGACTTCGTAGTAGCGGGCAGCAAGCTTGATAACTCCCCCGCAATTCTCATTGGAAACACGGAATACGAGGAATCAAAAACCGTCTACTCGGCTCTCAAACAATATACGGCGGTAGCCAAAATAGTTAACAACAAATACGTAATTGCATTCCAAGACTCCGATAGCCTTAATAAGCTTTTGGTGATACTCAAAGAAAAGATTGCAAACGCACCCCTGGAGGAAATCGTGATAGACTCAACTTGGGAAATTAATATTCCCTCTTCATCAGTGCCGAGCACGATAGAGCTTCCAAAATTTGACGGAAAGGCTCTTACCGGCGCAATAGATATCGGTCAGGGCTCAAAGCTCTATATTATAAGTAACACAACGGCGGAAAAATACCTTGCGTACACAACGCTTCTTACAAACAGCGGATTCGAGTTCTACACTATGAACTCAATTGCAGACAACGAATTTTGCACCTTTACTTCTGCAACGCAGATAGTAAACGTTATGTTCTACAAGAATCTTAACGAGGTAAGAATTACCGTTGACGACCGTCAGAAGCTCGATCTCCCCGGTTTAAAGGAAGAAAACGTGTATAACGCCGTGAGCGCCCCCTCATTCACTATGATGGGTATCTCGGATGCCGGATATCCCGGCGGTATGAGCTTTATTTATAAGCTTTCCGACGGAACGTTCTTCATAATCGACGGCGGTATGTGCGCTAACCGCACAGGCTCCAACCAATGTGGCGGAGACCCCTCGGTTAACAGACTTTTCAAAACACTTCAGGCACTTGCAGACGACCCCGACAATATTGTTATTTCGGGATGGCTTGTAACTCACGTTCATAACGATCACGCAGGTGCGTTTATCGATATGGCGGAAAAGCCGGAATATCTTGCAAAGGTTTCTATTAAAAAGCTTATTTACAGTCAGCCTGCCGACAGTGATATGAAGGATGGAAATCAGCCTAACCGTCTTACTTGGATGACTGATGCGATCTCTAAGCTTCGTGATTTGAAGGTTGTAAAGGCTCACACAGGTCAGGAGTTCTATTTTGCAGATCTTAAGCTTACCATTCTCGGCAACCACGAGCTTGTTAAGCCCAAGAGCATTACAAGCCACAACAATTCCTCAACCGTTTCGGTAGTTGAATTTGGCGGCAAGAAGATGCTCTTCCTCGCAGACTCAGAGGGTGATCTTAATGCAAAGCTTGATACAATATACGGTTCTTGGCTTGATTCCGACGTTCTTCAGGTAGCGCATCACGGCTACAATAACACGAATGCGGGAATCATTTACAAGTACGTAACCCCCTCGATCGTTCTTTGGCCTATTCAATCAAGTGATTTCACTTCGGGCGCAAACGTTTTCAACGTAGGCTTCAACCAAACCTACCTTGCAAAGGCTTCAATCAAGCACTATGTTGGTGGTGCGGCAAACACTACGTTTGAGAACTTAAGCACTTGGATTCCCACTCGTGAGAATTGGAAGCCATAAGCTAACTAATTAAACTATAAAAAGGATGAAGAAAATTCTTCATCCTTTTTTGTTTGACAATCTTGATTTTTTGTGTTATAATAAATTGAATGATTATATTCAATAGACAGTAAAAGGACTATATACTATGAATGCAAAAGAAAAAGCGCTCGTTATCATGGCGGCGGGGCTCGGCTCCCGTTACGGCGGTAACAAGCAGGTTGACGGCATTGGACCCGATGGAGAAATGCTTATGCAATACTCTATCTACGATGCGGTAAACGCAGGATTTACAAAAATAGTTTTTATTATAAAACCGCAATATAAAGAGCTTATCGAGAAGATTTCAAATGATGCAAGCGAGCACGGAATAAAAATTGCAATTGCTTATCAGGATTTTTCAAGCATTCCCGATTTTTATGAGATTCCAATCGAGCGCACAAAGCCTTTCGGCACGGTACACGCAGTGCTTTCAGCCAAGGAGCTTATCAACGAGCCCTTTGCAATAATCAACGCCGACGATTTCTACGGCAAGGATGCGTTTGTTACAATGAGCAAGGCGCTTGATAACGTTAGCGACTCCTGCGGTGCTATGGTTGCATATAAGCTCCAAAACACAGTAAGCAAGCACGGAAGCGTTACACGAGGCGTTTGCAATACCGAGAACGGAATGCTAACCGATATATCCGAAATTTCAAATATTACGCTTTTAGAGGACGGCACTATTAAAGACGAGGCAACGGGTCTTCTCAACCCCTCTCTTCCCGTTTCTATGAATATGTGGGGCTTTACCCCGAAAATTCTCGAGCGTATGGATGATTCCTTTAATGAATTTTTAAAGGAAATTCAAATTGGAGATATCAAAGCCGAATATCCCCTGCCCACCTTTATCGGCAAAGAGCTAAACAGCTCACGTCTTTCTGTAAAGGTCTACACCACCAATTCCGAGTGGTTTGGCGTAACCTATGCCGAGGATAGACCCTACGTGGCAAAAAATCTTGCAGAAATGAAGGATAATAAGCAATACCCCGCAGGACTTAAGCTTTAAATGATATATATATTATATAAGGAGATTTATGAAAAAGCGATTAAGATTTATAGCAATCCTTCTCTCGATTGCAACCGTTTGTGCGGTTCTTGTAGCTTGCAAACCCTCAAATGAAAACGACTCGAACGATACAAATGACGTAAGCGATACAAATGACGTAAGCGATACAAATACCGATATGGGCACCGAATCAAACAAAAAAACCAACAAATCTACCGAAAAGCTTCCCGACAATATATATCTTCTCTTCCAGAACGACGCATACACGGTTAAAGCAATAATGCCCGATAAGCCTACCGATATCGAAAACACGGTTTACGCAAAGCTTCGCTCCAAAATAAAGAGCAAAACGGGTAAAACCCTTCAAACCAACACCGACTATCTCAAATCGGGCGAAAAGCACTCAAAGGATGAGCCCGAAATACTCGTTGGACTCACGAATTACAGTGAATCTATAAATGTTTACGAGGATATCACGCAAGGAACCTACGGAATTAAGATTTCGGGCAAGAAGATAATCTTCTATTTTTCAACACTTGAAGAGGGTCTTTCGCTCGTTGATTCCTTTGCTTCAGCAATAAAATCTAATGACGATGATGCATTTTGGATAAGCAATAAATTCTCGGTATCAAAGAAAGATGCGTTTAAGCTTGAGGATATCCCAAGCTATCCCACCTCAACAAAGTCATACAACTGTTATGACGATACCAAGATGCTTATCGCAAACGACACGAATTTGACCAACTACAAAAAATATTGCGAAACTCTTGTATCAAAAGGCTTTACCGAATACTCAAAGCGCGATAACGTGAACGGAAACTACTTCCGCACCTACACAAAGGGAACGATGGCTCTCACGGTTTACTTTAACCAGGGCAACAACACAGTTCGCATAATTTCGGGTCCTGTTAGTGACATTCCCGCAAAGAATACGACTGCGGCAAAGGAAACCAATAAGAATCCCTCGGTTACCTTATTAAATCAAGGAACTAAAAGAGACGGCGTTACACAGCAGGGCTCGGGTCTTGGTATGATATTCTACTTGCCTAACGGT
>JAZLCC010000020.1:0-6357 GCA_045614065.1 Eubacteriales bacterium
AATGTTCATCGGCGCTAACTATATCGTAACACCAACCGAAAAAAACACGCCTGAGGCAATTGAAACCTGCGTTGAACTTGGCAAGCTTCTCGGCTTTTCAAACGTGACGACGCTCTCCCCAGAGGAGCATGACGAAATGATAGGCTTTCTGTCTCAGCTTACCCACTGTATTGCCATAACGCTGATGACCTGCAACGATAAGGAAAATATGGAGAAATTTACGGGAGACTCTTTCCGTGATCTCACAAGAATCGCAAGAATAAACGATCTTATGTGGAGCGAGCTCTTCATTGAAAACAAGGATATGCTTCTTGAGCAGATGGATCTCTTTATAAACAAGTTTAACGATTTAAAGGATATGCTCGAATCCGAGGATATCGACGGAATGCGTGCAATGATGCGCCACTCCACCGAGCGCAGAGCGCTGTTTGATAAAAAGTAAAATGAAAGAGCTGTTTTGATTTGTGTCAAAACGGCTCTTTTTTTCTTGGGATATATTGACAAATGTTGCGTAAGGTAACAAAATATAGAAAACAAAGGTAAAAAGAAATCGAGTGTTCATAACGAAACTATCCCATCGGGGGCTGAATAAAAAAGTTAGCAGTGTCAGTCCCCGACGTTGGGGACCGACACTGCCGGTGGTGCGGGTAACAGGGGTCGAACCTGCACGAATTAACATAAGATCCTAAATCTTACGCGTCTGCCAATTCCGCCATACCCGCATAATAGTGAATAGTGAATAGTGAATAGTGAATAGTGAATGATTGAGTGGATTTTTGCGAGACAAAAAATTTCTTTATGTCTTCTTTGCAACCTACTTTGAGTTACAAAGAAGACATATAAGATTTTATCACAATTCCTCTGATTTGTCAAGCTTATTTATCGTCGTCGAGCTTGAGGACTGCCATGAATGCCTCGGGCGATACCTGAACCGAGCCGAGCTGGCGCATCTTCTTCTTACCCTCTTTCTGCTTTTCAAGCAGCTTCTTCTTTCTCGTTATATCACCGCCGTAGCACTTTGCAAGAACGTCCTTACGCATAGCCTTAACCGTTTCTCTTGCGATTATCTTTGAACCGATAGCCGCCTGAATCGGCACCTCAAAGAGCTGACGTGGTATGTTATCCTTAAGCTTTTCGGCAATTCTTCTTGCTCTGCCGTAGGCTTTTTCCTCATGAACTATAAACGAGAGTGCATCGACCTGCTCACCGTTAAGCAAGAAATCAAGCTTTACAAGCTTACTCGGTACGTATTCGCCAAGCTCATAGTCGAGAGATGCATATCCCCTTGAACGGCTCTTGAGCGCATCAAAGAAGTCGTATATTATCTCGTTAAGCGGGAGATCATAATGTAGCTCCACTCTTGACGTATCGATATATTTCATATCAAGGAATATGCCTCGTCTATCCTGACAAAGATCCATAAGACCGCCCACGTACTCGGTGGGAGTGATTATATTTGCTCTTACGATAGGCTCGTATGCTATATCAATTTCATCTGCGGTGGGGAAGTTCGAGGGGTTGTCGATTCGAACAAGCTCGCCGCCTCTCTTTTTAACCTCATAGATAACCGACGGAGCGGTGGTTATAAGATCGAGGTTAAATTCACGCTCAAGTCGCTCTTCGATTATTTCCATATGGAGAAGTCCTAAAAATCCGCAACGGAATCCAAAGCCGAGAGCTATAGAGGTTTCGGGCTCGAATATGAGCGCCGCATCGTTAAGCTGAAGCTTTTCAAGCGCATCGCGAAGGTCGCCGTATTTAGCTCCGTCTGCGGGGTATATACCTGCATAAACCATTGGCTGAACCGCTTTGAAGCCGGGGAGAGCCTTATCGATTGGGTTAGAGCAGAGTGTAACGGTATCACCAACTCGTGTTTCTCCAATGCTCTTTATCGATGCTGTGATGTAGCCAACCTCGCCTGCCGAAAGTCCGTCTGACTTTTGGAGTCCGAACGCCGTCATATATCCTACGTCAACTACGTCGAAGGTAGCGCCGTTGCTCATAAGCTTTATTTTATCTCCGCTCTTGACCTTACCGTCAAAAACTCTTACGTAAACTACAACTCCGAGGTAGCTATCGTAATAGGAGTCGAATATAAGCGCCTTAAGAGGTGCGTTCTCGTCGCCCTTGGGTGCGGGAACGTCTCTCACTACCGCCTCAAGCACTTGCTCGATATTAAGTCCCGTTTTTGCCGAAACGGCAGGGCAGTCCTCTGCGGGGATACCAACTACGTCCTCGATTTCGTTACGAACACGCTCAACGTCTGCCGAGGGAAGGTCTATTTTATTTATAACAGGCACTATTTCAAGATTTGCATCAACCGCAAGATATGCGTTTGCAAGCGTCTGTGCCTCGATTCCCTGTGTTGCGTCAACAACGAGCAACGCTCCGTCGCAAGCGTTGAGCGAGCGGGAAACCTCGTAGTTAAAGTCAACGTGTCCGGGGGTATCGATCAAGTTAAATTGGTAGGTCTCTCCGTCGGGAGCCTTATAATCCATTCGTACGGCGCGCGCCTTAATGGTTATTCCGCGCTCGCGCTCAAGGTCCATATTATCAAGAAGCTGTTCTTCCATTTCACGCTTTGAGACCGCCTCGGTGGCTTCAAGAATTCTATCGGCAAGGGTAGATTTACCGTGGTCGATATGCGCTATGATAGAGAAATTTCTTATCTTACTTTGCTTTTCGGTGTTCTGCATTTTTTACTCCGATATATTTGATTTTTAAAAATGTAAGCATACACATATATTATATAATATTTTTTGATTTTTCTCAATAGCTTTTTTATATTTTTTGTTTTTTATTAATATATAGCTTTAAAAAGTGGACAAATATTGCGATTATTTGGTCTATTACTTGACATAGAGCGTAAAAAATGGCACAATATATTATGTATGAAAAGGCGTAGATACGCCAAAACACTATTCGAATTTCGGAAGGAAATTAATTATGCTTACTAAAAAGGGAGTAGCCGTTGTTGGCTACGGCGGAATGGGCTCTTGGCACACCCGCCATATATTAAATAGCGACGTTTGCGAGCTTCGCGGTATTTGGGATATAGACGAGGCGAGAAGAGGCGTAGCTGTTGAAAACGGAATACACGTTTACACCTCTTTTGAGGATCTTCTCTCGGATGAGAGCGTTTCAATTGTTACGGTTGCCGTTCCAAACGATATGCACAAGCCTCTTTGCATTGCGGCTCTTGAGGCGGGCAAAAACGTTATTTGCGAAAAGCCCGTAACTATAAATCTTGCTGATCTTAAGGATATCATTGCCGTTTCCGAACGTACGGAAAAGCTCTTTACCACGCATCAAAACCGTCGTTGGGATGCAGATTTTATTCTTATGAAGCAGGTTTACAATTCTGGAGATCTTGGTGAGGTATTCAGCATTGAATCCCGTGTTCAGGGCTCTCACGGAATCCCCGGGGACTGGAGAAAAGAGAAGGAGCACGGCGGCGGAATGCTTCTTGACTGGGGTGTTCACCTTATCGATCAGATATTGCAGATGGTAGAGGGAAAGAAGCTCGGCTCGCTTTACTGCCGTTTCGATCATATCACAAACGCTGAGGTTGACGACGGCTTTAAGCTCGATATGTATTTTGTAGACGGTCCTACCGCCCGTGTTGAGGTTGGAACCTCAAACTTTATCTCCTTGCCAAGATATTATATGGCGGGAACCAACGGAAGCGCCATCGTTCGCGGTTGGGGTATGGACTGTGAGGTTGTTTGTTGCAAGAATTGGGAGGACAAGGACGTTGTTCCCGTTGTTACTGCGGCAGGACTCACAAAGACCATGGCTCCTCGCTCTAAGGAAACGCAGACAGAGTACACTCTCCCTTCAAACAAGCTCGACGTACACGATTTCTATAGAAATTATTGTCTTGCAATTGACAAAAAGGCAGAGCAGATAGTAACTCACGCTCAGCAGATGCGTTTGCTTCGTGTAATGGAGGCCTGCTTTGAGTCGGATAGACTCGGTCTCCCCGTAGCTTTTGAAGATTAATATTTTTTGAACACAAATATATCCTCCGACATACTATAGTAGCAGAGGGGCAAAGCCTCTCATTCACTATAAGTTTTTCGGAGGATTTTTATGAATAACTGCTTGTGCAATCTTTTCGGTGATAACAACGTTTGGTGGATCATCATCGCTATCATTCTCGTTCTCTTCTGCTGCTGCGGATAATAGCTGAATAGCAATATATGTGGGGGAGAGGCATTTCTTATGGGGTGATTTCTCCCCCACGTGTGCGCTTTGAAAAAGGGAATTAAGATATTAGTTTTATTTCCTTTATCGATTGTTTTGGCAAAAAAGATTGACAAAACATACGCAAAAGATTATAATAAATACAGTATGAAAATTAGGAGGATTTTATGGGGAATTTTGAAAAAATCGATGTAAAATCACTTGATAACGCTATTAAGGCAATCGGTAGCGATTGGATGCTTATTACTGCAAGAGATGAGGAAAATAAAAAAACTAATGCTATGACGGCAAGCTGGGGAGCTCTCGGCGTTCTTTGGAACAAGCCTGTGTGCATCTGCTTTGTTAGACCTGAGCGACACACCTTTAAGCTCCTGGAGGGTCAAAAAACTTTTTCTATTGCCTTTCTTCCCGCAGATATGCGTGATGCCTACACCGTGTGTGGCAGAGAGAGCGGAAGGGATACAGACAAGCTTGAAAAGTGCGGACTTTCGGCGTTTGAGATAGACGGAGCTTCGGCTATAGCCGAGGCAGACACTCTGCTTACCTGCAGAGCCCTTTACGAGGACGATATTAAAAAGGACGGATTTTTGGATACCTCGCTTCTTTCGAATTATGCGACTGCGGGATATCACAGAATGTACGTTTGCGAGATAATCGGCGCTTACAAAAAAATATAAAGCTAAACGAAAAGGATATATAAAATGGATATTTATAATGACGTAAAATTGCTTTGCGAGAATGCAAAGGCGGCTTCCGCTTCTATCGCAAGAGCAAATGAAACACAAAAAAATAAGCTTCTTTGCGTGCTCTCCGAGCTTCTTTGCGAAAATTCCGCAAGAATTATTGAGGCAAATGCGCTCGACCTTGCATCGGCAGAGACAAACGGCGTGCCGAAGGCTATGCTTGACAGACTTATGCTTAACGATGCAAGAATCAAAGGAATTGCCGATTCGCTTATAAGCGTTGCTTCTCTTGACGATCCCATTGGAAAGGGCGACGTATGGTCTCGCCCCTCGGGAATAACGCTTCGCCGTATTCGTGTACCGCTTGGCGTTGTTGGAATTATATATGAGGCTCGCCCCAACGTAACCGTTGATTCGGCGGCGCTTTGCCTTAAGACGGGTAACGCCGTAGTTCTTCGCGGCGGTAAAGAGGCTATAAATACCAATAAGGCGCTCGTTGCTATAATCAAGGATGCTTTAGAGGCTTGCGGCTTTGACCGCAATACGGTAGGTCTTATCGAGTCTACCGACCGTGAGAGCGCAAATGCTCTTATGTCTATGAGAGGTCTTGTGGACGTCCTTATTCCTCGTGGCGGAAAGGGACTTATAAATGCTTGCGTGCAGAACTCGAAGGTTCCCGTTATCGAGACGGGAGCAGGAAATTGCCATCTTTACGTTGACGAATATGCCGATATCGAGAAGGCTATTAAGATTGCCGTAAACGCAAAGTGCTCACGTCCCTCGGTTTGCAACGCTATAGAAACCGTGCTTGTTCATTCTGCGGCGGCAGAGGCGTTCTTGCCCTCTATGGCAAAGGCTTTCTCCGAATATAACGTAGATATTCGCGGATGCGATAGAACTCGTGCTGTAATTTCGGCAAATATTGCAACCGACGAGGATTTTGCCACCGAGTACGATGATTACATAGTTGCCGTAAAGGTAGTTGATTCGCTTGACGAGGCTATTTCTCATATCAATAAGTACAGCACAGGTCATAGCGAGGCTATCATAACCGAGAATATGAAGAATGCCGATGAATTTTTAAATTCTATAAATTCTGTTGCCGTATATCTTAACGCATCGACGAGATTTACCGATGGCGGAGAGTTTGGATTCGGTGCGGAAATAGGAATTTCCACGCAGAAGCTTCACGTAAGAGGACCTATGGGTCTTCCTGCCCTGACCACCGAAAAGTATCTTATCCGCGGAGAGGGGGCTGTGAGATGAGCAAGCTTATGATAGCATCCGACCTTCACGGAGACGCGGAATGTGTCGCTACATTGCTTGAACGCTATAAGGAGTCGGGCGCAGAACGACTTCTGCTCCTTGGAGATATTCTCGCAGGCCCATCTTGCGCACAGACCCTCTAGTTTAGAGCGGATCATGTATATATCTTTTACATCATTTGCATGTATTCCGGTAACATACG
>JAZLCC010000021.1:0-22891 GCA_045614065.1 Eubacteriales bacterium
TCACCATGGAACATACCCAGGTTATGCAAGCCTTTACGAGACCATCAAAGGCAAGGTTCTCCTTTGGCCCTCAAATCTCAACAATGCGCAAAAAGTTATGACCGACAATGCAGTTGCAACTGCAGTTAAGCACGCAAGCGACGTTTACGTAGCCAACTCGGGCGACGTAACGCTTGAAATTCCCTACACGATAGTAAACAACAAGCAAGATTTTCTTAATAGCATCGGACAAGGTGAAGAGCAATGACCAGACGTTTAATAAAAGCAATATCAATTCTTCTCACAGTACTAATGCTCGCATCAGCGCTCTTTGCTTGTAACCAATCCTTACCCGAAGAAACCGATAGCACATCCGATACCGAAAGCAATGAATCTACCGATTCCAAGCTCTTCCCCGAAGGTGCTTTTCCGATCTTCAACGGCAGTGATTACGTCTTAAAGGTCGTTAGCTCAGACACGGCAAACGAAGCCGAGAGATCGGTTGCGGCAAAGCTCCGCTCGGTGCTTAAGAGCGTTACAGGTAAAACTCTTTCACCAAGCACCGACTTTTTGGCAAAGGGCGAGAGCTTCGACTCTAACGCATATGAAATACTCATTGGCAAGACCAAGCATGAGGAATCTATAAGCGTATATAATGACGTAGCGTATAACAGCTACGGAATCAGAGTCGTTGGAAACAAGATGGTATTTTTCTTCTCAACTACCGCTGAGGGAGAAGAGCTTATTTCTCTTTTCACCTCGTCAATAAAGACCGAGGCGAACGGCGCACTTTGGATCTCAAAAGCCATATCGACGTCAAAAAGCTCGTCGGTTCATCTTCTCAATATTCCAAAGTACCCCTCAAATTCGCTTTCAACGGTTTATTGCGACGGCGACACCACGATGGTGGTTGCAAAAAACACCGATCTTGCAAGATTTAACGAATACTGTGCAACCCTTGCAGAAAACGGTTACACCGAATATTCAACTCGAGAGGTTGCAAACAACTATTTCAAGGCCTACACCAAGGGCAACAAAATGGTTTACACCTATTTCAGCAAAGGTACAGGTCAAGCAAGAGTCATAGTGGGTCCCTTAAAGGATCTCCCCTCTAAGGAGATAGACCCAACACCCGAAACCGTAACTCCCACTCTCTCATTCATTGCGCAGAGTGAAAGCACGGGCAACGGACTCGCGCTTATATATCAGCTTCCCAACGGCAAGTTTATAATCGTTGACGGTGGATATTATCTAAGCGATAAGATATACAAAAAGCTTTGCGAGCTTCAGCCCGATACGCAAAAGATCACGATAGCCGCTTGGTTTGTATCGCACCCCCACCAAGACCATCAGGAGACGCTTGAAAACTTTATTGTTCAACACGGCACCGAGATAACGATAGAAAATATCTTCTTTAACTACGTAGAGCCCGAATATTACGATAACCTTACGGCAGACGACCAAAAGGGCGATGAATCTGCCAAAGAAGGAAAATCAGTATCCCGATTGAATGAGTTTATACGCACAAAGCTTCCAAGAAGCACAAACGTAATAAAGCCTCACACAGGTCAGGTTTACAAATTCGGTGAATCCGCCGAGGTTGAAATAATTTGGACGATTGAAGATTATCTTCCCACAGCGCTCGATAGAATCAATACCTCGAGTATGATAATTCGAGTAAACGTTGCGGGAACCTCCACTATGGTGCTTGCCGACTCAACGGGATATACAAACGACATAATGCTTGCAATGTACGATTCGTATATGAAATCCGACATCGTAACACTTGCGCACCACGGAATTTGGATAGATACCCCCGAAATGTACGGCAAAATAAAGGCAGACGTTCTTCTTTGGCCCGCCAACACCGCTGGAGCAATAGAAGGCTACACGCATTACTATTCAAGCCCCGCCGTTAAAGCGGCACTTGATGCGGCTACCGACGTATATCTTGCAAAGGGTACCGACAACAAGTTTGAGCTTCCATACGTTATCCAAAACAACAAGCAGGAATTTATGGAGAACACTTTGCCGAAGGATACCGAAGAAGAAACAAACACCACACAAAATCAGTAAGCAAAAGAGGTTATTAATATGAAAAAAACCTTAAAATTAATTTCACTTATTCTCTCGATAATTATGTTATTATCGACCCTTGCCGCTTGTGCAAGACCGCAGAGCGACGAAAACGACAGTGATTCCGACGGAACTACTATTGGAGATGAGAGCAAGGAAACAAACGGCGGAAGCTCTGAGGACGAGGACGATACTCCCCCTGCGGATATCACAAAATTTCCCGATAACGTATTCCCCATTTTCGACGGCTCTTTATACGCCGTAAAGGTGGTTTGTTCCGATACGGCAACCGAACTCGAACGTTCAGTTGCGACCAAGCTCCGCTCCGCGCTGAAAAGCAAGACCAAAAAGACTATCCCGACGTCCACCGACTACTTAAAAAAAGGTCAAAGCTACGACCCCAACGTATACGAAATTCTCGTTGGAGAAACCAATCACGAAGAATCAAAGGGCGTTTACAGATCTGTACCGTACAGTAATTACGGTATAAGGATCATCGGACGAAAAATGGTTATCTATTTTTCAAACGCCGTTGAAGGCGAAGAGATAATTTCCAAGCTCACGTCGTCAATAAAAAGCGGAGATAACGGCGCGCTTTGGGTTGCCTCCGATCTCTCGATGTCAAAAATCGCATCGTTACAAATAACGAATATTCCAAAATACCCATCCACTTCACTTTCAACTGTAGACTGTGATGACGATACCACTATGGTCGTTGCGAAAAATACCGACCTCGCAAGCTTTAACACATATTGTGAAGAGCTCGTTTCTAAAAACGGTTACGAGGAATACTCCAAGCGTGAGAACGTGGACGGCAATTATTTCAGAACCTACACCAAGGGCAACGGAATGATATACGCATACTACTCTAACGGAAGAAAGCAAGCAAGAATAATTTCAGGTCCGATAAAGGATATCCCTACCAATGAAACCAACGATACCCCCGAAACGTTTAAGCCTTCTATCACAATGATAGGACCAAGCGAAAGTGTCAGCGGAAGCCTTACTATCATATACATGCTTGCAAACGGTAAATTCTTGATAATAGACGGCGGTATTATTCTTGCAGACAGAATTTATAAAGAGCTTAAAGAGCTTCAGCCCAACGCAACTAAATTCACTATCGCAGGTTGGTTTATATCACACCCGCACAACGATCATCAGGACGGAATAGAATACTTCCTTGAGCAGCACGCATATGAGGTGGAAATTGAAAACATCTACTTCAATTACGCAACCGCCTCATATTATAACGAAGCTACCGATAAAGACCATTTAAACGAAAAAGAAGGTACTCGCGTTTCCAACCTTCGTAATCTTTTTGATAAGTATTCCACACATTCAACGAGAATCGTAAAGCCGCACACCGGTCAAATCTACAACTTTGGTTCGGCAACGGTTGAAATAATATCGACAGTTGAGGATATTCTTCCCAACAAGATGCCGTACGTAAACGATACGAGTATGGTCATTCGCGTAACCGTTGCGGGTCAGTCAACGATGATTCTTGCAGATGCTTCGATTAATATGAAGGGCGTAATACGATCAATGTATGATTCACACGTGAAATCCGATATGGTAACCCTTGCCCATCACGGTGTTTGGGATACCACCCCCGAGTTATACAACGAGATAAATGCAAAGGTCCTTTTCTGGCCGAACAACACCGAGGGCGCAAGAATGTATTATAACAAATCAAGCACTTCGGAAGCAAGAAAATCTATCGTTGCCGCGCTTAATAACGCTAAAGACGTATTCTTGGCAAAGGGTACCGATACAAAGCTCAATCTTCCCTACACTCCCGTTGGAAATAAGGAATCGTTTATAAACAACACTCTTAAATAAAATATACCGCGGTTGCCTCAAACAAAAAATTGAGGCAACCCTTTTTTTATATTTTTACATAATGTAATAAAAAACTTTTCACTGTTTTATTTTGCACAAAAAGCGAGCGACTTTTTTATGAATTCCGCTAATTGCAAAAATACCCCTTCTATGATAAAATATACTATGGAAGGAAATTCGCACACAAGAATTTTATTAAGGAGTAATGCTTATGAAAACAAAAAACATGTTAATTAAGTCCATTGCTCTGTTATTAGTCTCTATAATGCTTTTCACAACCCTTATGGCGTGCTCAACGGGCAACGACGAAGGCGGTGAAAGCTCGGACGTAACGGATGAAAATGGCAATAGCACAAATAACAACGCAAATGACAGCGCAGACGGTTCTATTGTAATCTTCGAAGGTGAAGAATATACGGGTAAGGTTATCCGTAAGGAGCTTGCCAGCGATATGGAAATGACCATATATAACGATATTCGTGCACTTTTTAAGAGCAAGGTTAAATCCAACCCCTCTATTGCAACAGACTTTGACGCTTACGACGGTCCCGCAATTCTCATAGGAGATACAAAGTTTGAGGAGACCAAGAGTGTTAAGCTCAAGGAGGGTCAGGCAAAGGCTACCATTGTTGGCAACAAGTACGTTATAAAGTGGACTACCGAGGCATCGGCAATCGAGCTTTTCGCTAAGTTTAAGGAGACCTTCAATAAGAACGCAAAGAAGGATAACGTAACCATTACCTCAAAGTGGAACATCACAGTTACCGTTGAAGAGGTTAAGTTTGACGAAAACGGTCTTAAGACCTCTATCCCGCTTCCCGACATAAGCTCGACCGGTGTTGCTTGGTCGGTACAGGGTCGTGATTCGGGCCACGGATCTAAGATCTATATTTCCAAGACCAGCGCAAACGCAACACACTTCACAAAGTACGTTGCTGCTCTTAAGAGCGCAGGATTTACGCCGTACGCAACCAACAAGGTTGGCGAATGTGAGTTTGCAACCTTTGTAACGAAGGAGCAGATCGTTCACGTAATGTTCTTCAAGGCTAAGAACGTAATTAAGGTTACGATCGACCCCAGAAGCACGTTCGGTCTTCCCGGAATCAAGGGTGAGAACGATACTCCCAACCCCAACAAGCTCCCCACCGAGTTCGTTCAGCTCGGTATGAAGCAGGTTTCCGGCGCAGCCGAGAACGGAATGGGTTACCTCGTTAAGCTCCCCAACAACAAATTTATCGTTGTCGACGCAGGATTTGCATACGATAGCGGCGGAGGCGGAAGCTCTGCGGCATTCGTTATCAAGACGATGAAGAAGATGCTCGGCACCAGCGAAAAGCCCGTAGTTGCGGCTTGGTTCATTACTCACATCCACACCGACCACGCGGGCGGATTTATGGGTGTTGCTAACGGACACGCAAACGAGGTTATCATTGAAAAGCTCGTTTACAACCAGCCCAGTGATGCGCAGATGAATGCAGTATCAAATATGTCCGGACGTAAGAATTGGGTTCCCAATGCTATAAACAAGCTTAAGAACGCAGGAAGCCTTAAGGAAGTTGTTAAGGCTCACCCCGGTATGCAGCTCCACTTCACGGGTCTTACGATAACCATTCTCGGAACTATCGACGTAATCGAGGATAGCAGCCATACCAAGATGAAGAACGGTAACGATTCCTCGCTTGTAGCGCTCTTCGATATGAACGGCGGTAAGGTTCTCATTTGTGGCGACGCAGAGCCTCAAGAATCCAAGATCATCCGTGATATCTACGGCGGTATGAGCAACAAGAACTCGCCTCTTAAGGCAGACTTCATTCAGGTTGCTCACCACGGTTACGGTAACACCAATACCGACTACGCAAGCGGAAACGACCAGAACGCTCTTAACGTTATGGCGAGCGGCGGTGTAACTGCGGCAGGACAGAGCCAGACTTACGCTCTTATTCCCGTAGGTCTTGCAAACGGTAAGGATCCCGCAGGTTATTACGATGCGGTTGGACACATGGGTGCGTTGAAGATATTCAACAACGATCACCGCTTGGTTGCAACCGATAAGAATTTGACCATCAAGTTCAACACAAACGGAAGCTACACTATTGATAAGGTTAAGCATAACAGTGGCTTCTGGATAGGTACTTGGACGACCTAAAAAATAAACGTTTAGCTCCGCCGAGCAATCGGCGGAGCTTTTTTTAGCTTAAATCATCACTCACATAGCCATCTTCACACAACCGTCAAAAAACAAATCTATTATGCACAATTAACAACTCGAAAGTTTGTTAAAAACGCATATTGTTCAAAAACTCAAAATGTGATATAATATTTATAAGAATTGGGATTTTTTGACCCCATAAAAAACATTTTAAAAGGTATATTTTTTACTTTTATAAGGAGGTAATATATGAAGAAAAGTTTGATTTCGTTAAAGCAAATTTTAGCGATTTTACTTATTCTTGCCACGTTCTGCACGGTTTTGGCGTCCTGCTCTGCTATTGATGATAACGGAGATAGCTCGGACAGCTCGGATGAAGCAACCGACGCAGGAGATGATGGCATCATTCCAGTATTTGCAAACGGAGAATACACTGCAAAGTTTATCGTAGCAGAGCTTGCAAGCCCCTTTGAAAAGGAGATCTACAATGAGATAAGAGCCCTTTTCAAGAACCGCACGGGCAAGACCCCCGCTTACGAAACCGACTTCGTTGCTGCAAACGAAGAGCCTTACGATGGCCCCGCAATACTTATCGGTGAAACGAATTATGATGAATCCAAGGAAGCATATAGTAAGAAGAAGCTTGCCAACGACTCTGCTTCTGCTACCGTTTCGGGTAACAAGTACGTTATAGCATTCAATTCGGCGGATGCTGCGGCAAAGCTTTTGACCACCTTGAAGAGCAACCTCAACAAGAAGGCTTCTAAGGAAGAAATCAAGATCGACTCCGCTTGGAAGATAAACGTAAAGGTTGACTTCCAGAGCTCGGGTAACGAGACCTTTGACGATACGGGTCTTATTAAGCAGGCTTCTCTTCCCGCTCTCGGAACAAGCTACAACTCGGGTCAGGGCTCAAAGACCTACATTAAGTCCAACGCTACCAAGACCACCTTCCAGGATCTCTGCAAGGAGCTTGAAAGCAAGGGACTCAAGAAGTACACCACCAACCAGATAGGCGATAACCTCTTTGCAACCTACGTAACGCAGACACAGATAGTTCACGTTATGTACTTCCCCAACAGAAAGGAAATCAGAACTTCTGTTGACAATCGCGGCGAGGGCATGAACGGATTCTCACTCCCCGGACTTTCGGGCGAGAACAAATACAAGAAGATCAAGGATTCCGAAATGATAGTTTGCGATATTTCAAACGCAGACTGGCCCGGTGGAATGTGCATAATCTTCAAGCTTGCCGACGGACGCTTCTTCATTATAGATGCGGGTATCGGAGGTAAGATGTCCGACGGTAGAGACTATATCGGCTCTTCCTCAGGTTGGATTTACGCAACGCTCGCAAAGCACGCAGACGATCCTAAGAATATCACCGTTGCAGGTTGGCTTATAACTCACGTTCACTCCGACCACGCAGGCGGTCTTTACGATATGGCTCTTGGCTACCACGGCAGAAAGGGTGGCTCGAAGCACACCGTTATGCCTAAGGACATCAAGAAATACGTTACTATCGAGCAGATAGTTTACAACGCTCCCGATAACTTCCCCGACTGTAACAGAGAAGGATGGATGAAGGTTATCATCGAGGGCTTCAACGTAAAGAACGTTGTTAAGGCGCACCCCGGTCAGGTATTCTACTACGCAGACCTTACAATTACCATCTACGGCGCGCTCGACCTTATGATCGAGAACGCAGGAAAGTCGGGAGACCTCAACGACTTCTCTCTTGTTGCAAGAGCAGAATTCAATGGAAAGACGGCTCTCTTCCTCGGCGATAGCGATACCATTCCTAATCCGAGAATAGCAGAGACCTACAAGAACTCGCTTAAGTCCGATATTCTCCAGCTTGCGCACCACGGATACGGTGATACGGGAGACGCTAAGGTCAACTCCTATTGTAACCCGAGTATCGTTCTTTGGGTGGTTGCAAACGCCGACTTGCGTTCGAACTACAAGATAAACGTAGATACCTCGATTGCAAGCCTCAGCGGCGTAACAAACTACAAGCCCGGAACAGGAAACCTTATCTTCAAGAGCAACTGGTCAACCTACCGTGAGGACCGTAACACGATAATGAACTTGATCCCCAAGTGCGACGGAACCTACTGTGGAAACAGCAATTGCTCGACCAAAACGAGTATAAAGAACGCTTACACCTAATATAAAAAGCGCTTCTTAAATCAAGAATAAAAGCTCACCGCTTTATTATCACACCGTGATAGTAAAGCGGTGTTTTTAATTTTGCACAATCAACGCCTTCGAAATTTGTTTAAAAAGTGCATTGTTGCTTACAACAAATTATGGTATAATTTTGTTAAAGATATTTTTAGGAGATCACATATATGAAAGCACATTTAAAGAGAATAATATCGATTTTATTGATACTCGTTATGCTCTGCTCTACGTTAGCATCTTGTAACGAGCTTGCAGACGCCGAGATCGATGATTCCGACACCGATGCTTCCAACGTTGACGGCACCGAATCGGGCGAAAATACCGACGGTGATGAGACCGAGGGCGGAACAAGGAGAAACACTATTCCCCTATTTTCAAACGGTGAATACACCGCCAAAATAATCTGCGGAGATAAGGCAACCGATTTTGAAAAGAATATGTATAATAAAATCCGAGAGCTTCTAAAGAAGCACACGGGTGTAACTCCTCCAAAAGCCACAGACTATACGGCTTCAGGCACGGAAAAATACACGGGCCCCGCTATACTCATTGGTGAAACGAGTTATGCGCAATCTAAAACCGCTTACAAAAAGCTCGGATATGAGCAGGCAACCGCTACCATTTTAAGCAACAAATACGTCATAGCCGCAAACTCCGAGGAAACGTTTGAAAAGCTTTTAAGCGCATTCAAAAATAACCTCGAAACCAAAGCTACAAAGGAGGAGATCATCATCGACTCAAAATGGAAGATAGATATAAGTTCGGGCTTCATTTCCTCCGGTAACGAGACCTTTGATGAAACCGGTCTTATCAAATCGGCAACGCTCCCAAATCTCGGAACGTCATACAACTCGGGACAAAGCTCAAAGACGTATATCAAAAAAGACGCGAACAAATCCACCTTTGAAGCGCTCTGCAAGGATATAGCGGCTTCAGGCGCAAAAAAATACACGAGCAATTCTATTGGCAGTAATCTTTTTGCTACTTACATAACCCAAACCCAAATCGTTCACGTTATGTTCTTCCCTAACAAAAATCAAATAAGAACATCCGTGGATAAGCGTGGCGAAGGTATGAGCGGATTTTCTCTCACAGGATTATCGGGGGAGAACCTATACAAGCCTAAAAACGATTCAAAAATGATTCTTTGCGACATTTCCAACGCCGATTGGCCGGGTGGAATGTGCCTTATATTTAAGCTCTCCGACGGACGATTCTTTATCGTTGACGCAGGCATAGGCGGATATATATCAGATGGCAGAAAAAATAAGGGCTCTTCCGCGGGTTGGATTTACGCAACGCTTGCAAAACACGCAGACGATCCCAAAAACATCGAGGTCGCTGCTTGGCTCATAACCCACGTTCACTCAGACCATGCGGGCGGTCTCTACGATATGGCTCTCGGATACTACGGCTACAACGGCGCAAAGCACACCGTTATGCCTAAGGAAATGAAGCAATATATCAAGATAGATAAGATAATCTACAACGCTCCCGATAACTTCCCCGATTGCAACAGAGAAGGATGGATGAAGAAGATAATTGAAGGCTTTAACGTAAAGAACGTTGTTAAAGCTCATCCGGGTCAGGTGTTCTATCTTGCCGACCTTACTCTCACCATTTACGGCTCTCTTGACGTTATGATAGAAAACGCAGGCAAGTCCTCTGATCTTAACGATTTCTCTATCGTTTCAAAGGCGGAATTCAACGGAAAGACAATGCTTATAACCGGTGATACCGATAAAATTCCAAATCCCGTATTAACGGCTATATATAAGGAGTCCTTAAAATCCGACATTCTGCAGATGTCGCATCACGGCTACGGCGACGTTGGGGATGGAGACCTTAATTCCTACTGTAATCCCGAAATGACGATTTGGCCCGTTGCCAAAGCAGATCAAAGAAGCGACTACAATATTAACGTAAATAAGGATATATCGGCTCTCAGCTCTTCCAATATCACTATAAGAAAGATAAATGCATCAGCGGGTACGGCTTACGGCGGACTTAATTCCGGCAAGAATTACCGTCCCGGCATGGGAAATCTTGTATTTGATAAAAATTGGAACACAAGTGTTATGGAGCGCTCGGATATGCTTGCGGCTATTCCTAAATGTGATGGTACACACTGTGGAAAATCAAGCTGCTCGATAAAAAGCAGTTCCGATATTTACAAAGAATAATTAAATAGTTCACAAGGGCGATTTACCGCGTAATGCACACTAAATCGCCCTTTTTCACATCTTTTTCAAAGCAGTCAAAAAGCATACTCATTCTGTATAACTGTAACGAATTATTTTATATAAAATACATCTTGTACAAAAAAGCATTTTATGATATAATTAAAAATAGGATATAATATTTTTATCCCAAATGTATTTTTAGGAGGAACAAGCTATGAGATCTATTTTGATAAAGCTTATTGCGGCTTTACTTATTTTAACAACGATATGCACAGTCTTTGCGGCTTGCGAGACAGATGATACCACCGAAACTGATGCCACCGCCCCCGACTCAACCGAGACCGAGCCTATCATTGACGCCGAGGGCGTTCTTACGATCTTTGCAAACAAAGCGTATAACGTAAAGGTTATTCGCAGTGATAATGCATCGGAATTTGACAAAGCAGTTTACAACCAAATAAAAACTCTTTTGAAAAATCGCACGGGTGTAAACCCCTCTATTTCAACCGACTTCGTTGCGGCAAACGAGGAGAAATACGACGGCCCCGCAATTCTTATCGGTGATACGAATTACAAGGAATCTATCGACGCCTATAAAAAGCTTGGCGTCGGCGAGGCATCCGCAACCCTTGTTGGCAACAAGTTCGTTATTGCATTTACCACGCAGGATTCGGTAACAAAGCTTGTTGACTCGCTCAAGACCAACATCAACAAGGCTTCCAAAAAGGAAATGAAGATAACCTCAAGCTGGAATATGCACATTAAGCTTCAGTATTACACCTCAGGCTCCGAGACCTTTGACGAGACGGGACTTATCAGCAGCGCAACCGTACCCGGAAACCTCGGCACTCAATACAATGCAGGTCAGGGCTCGGTTACCTATCTAAAGACTAACGCAACAAAGTCAACCTTCGACTCGGCTTGTGAGGCCGCCGAGGCAAACGGCTTTAGAAAATACACCACCAACAAGATTGGTGATAATGAGTTTGCAACCTACGTAACTCAAACGCAGATTCTTCACTTTATGTACTTCCCCAACAAAGGTGAGCTCAGAACAGCTGTTGATAAGCGCGGTGAGGGTACTAACGGCTTTACGCTCCCTGCTCTTTCGGGTGAGAACACATACGCTAATCTCACAAGCTCGGTTATGACTCTCGTTGATATAGAGAACTCGGCATGGCCGGGCGGTATGTGCCTTATATTCAAGCTCTGCGACGGACGCTTTGTTGTAGTTGACAGCGGCGTTGGTGGGCGTGATAACGACGGTTCTTCCTCGGGTTGGGTATACGCTTCACTTGCAAAGCACGCAGATGATCCCGAGAACATTCGCGTTGCGGCTTGGATAATGACTCACATCCACTCTGACCACGCAGGCGGACTTGTTGATATAGCTCGCGGAAAATACGATACTACCCTCGTAGCTCACGGCGAGAAAAAGGTAACTCACAACGTAATGCCTAAAGAGGCTAAGAATTGGATCAAGATAGATACCCTCATTTACAACCGCCCCGAAAAGAACGTTGACGGAAGAGACGGTTGGATGGATGAGATAATCAATGCATTCAAGGTCAAAAAGGTTATAAAGGCGCATCCCGGACAGGTATTCTACTACGCAAACTGCAAGATTACAATGTACGGCTCGCTTGACCTCGTTGTTGAGAAGAAAATAAGCAATCACAACGATGAATCCTTGTCGATGATGTTCGAGTTCAACGGTAAGAAGCTTATGGTTCTTGGCGACGTATATCCTCAGAACACTGCGGCTCTTGCAAAGATATACAAGGAAAATCTTAAGGCAGATATCGTTCAGACCGCTCACCACGGATACGATAACACCGATGCGGCTCAGGTTTACGAATACGTTCAGGCATCTATGGTGCTTTGGACGGTTGCGGGATACGAAAAGGATAATTTGAATCTCGTTAACGCTCCCGTTAACGCTATATTCAAGAACATCCCAAGCACTATGCAATTTACACCCGTAGGAAAGAATATCGACTTTGACGAGAACTGGAAAGCCGTTAGCAAGTACAGCGTTATGGACGATATCCCCTACTGCGATTGCAGCTACTGCAAGACCGCCTCTATAGGACCTATTAAGAGTAGCGGAAACAAGCAAACCGCAAACAATAAATAAATAACTAAACTAAAATAAAAGGGACTGTTGCATTAAGCGCAGAACAAAATCTCTGCACTATGCGTCAGTCCCTTAACGTTCAGAGGAAAATATGAATCTTTGTGATATCAAAACAATAAAACAAACAATGGCTATGTTCTCACTTAATTTCCGCAAGGAGTTTGGACAAAACTTTCTTACCGACAATTTTGTTGTTGAAGATATTGCCGACAACTGTTGTGATCACAACACAAAAACCGTTCTCGAGATAGGCCCCGGTATAGGCTCGCTCACAAAGGAGCTTGCCGAAAGATATGAGCAGGTTGTTGCAATTGAGATAGATAACGGACTTATTCCCGTTCTCAAATACACCTTAGGCTCATATCCTAACGTAAAGGTGATTAACGAGGATGTTATGAAATGCAACCTTGGCGAAATTCTTGCCCCCTATTTTGAAAAGGGCGGTGTCTCGGTCTGCGCAAATCTCCCCTACTATATTACCACGCCTATTCTTATGATGCTCCTTGAATCGAATCTCCCGTTCGACTATATAACGGTTATGATTCAAGAAGAGGTAGCCGACAGACTCTGTGCCGACGTTGGCGGCAAGGCTTGCGGAGCTATCACCGCAACTCTTAACTACTACGGAGTTCCCGAAAAGCTCTTCACCGTTCGTTCCGATCGCTTTATTCCCGAGCCAAAGGTAGATTCCGCCGTTGTTCGCATTAAGCTCCACAAGGACAAGCCCTGCAAGCCTATTGACGAGGCGACCTTCTTTAGAACTATCAGAGGCGCATTTGAGCAGCGCAGAAAGACTCTGCCAAATTCCCTCTCCTCAGTATTCACCGAGCTTTCAAAATCCGATATATCGGATATTATAGTGGCCTGCGGTCATGACCTCAATATCCGTGGCGAGCGCCTCTCGCTTACCGACCTCTGCTCCCTCTCGGATATGCTTTACAAGAAGATAAATGAATGATTGATTTTTAGTCGCTTTTTTGAAAAAAAGCTCCGCAAAAAAACTTCCAACAGGAATTTTTTGGCGAAGTTTTCAAAAAACGCGCTCGACGATAAATTGCAATCATCGAAATTATTTTAATTGAATACATTTTCAAAAAGGTACGTTCATCTAAGCATTAAGCTTAAATAAGCGTACCTTTTTTATTTTATTACAATCCCCAGTTCAGTTCTTTGAAGGTAAGGGTGTGGGGGAAGGAATCTTTCTTTTAAGAAAGTTCCTTCCCCCACATAAATATACACATCTAATCACTTCTCAATATCAGAAAGAGCGGCTCC
Organism: Eubacteriales bacterium; assembly: GCA_045614065.1. Taxonomy (GTDB): domain Bacteria; phylum Bacillota; class Clostridia; order Oscillospirales; family CAG-272; genus HGM12713. Next base: position 13,832 of record JAZLCC010000021.1, read on the forward strand.
GATAACAGTTGCAAACTGAGAAAGCTCAGGCGTTACAAAACGAACGTGAAAATGGTCCTCAAGACCGTCAAAAACGTCGTTTACAGCCTTTATTGCGGTAAGGTTGCCCGTAAGCACCACCGTTTTTATATTGTAGCTACGAGCCGCAAAAACGGCAAGCATAGCAATGGTCTCGCCAACCATATTAGCAATACCGAGAGCAAGATCCTCGTTGGTAGCCATATCCGAAAGCTTACCAAAGTTTGCGGCGGTAAGCTCGCGGTTTATCTGCAATGATTCATCCTTTGACATATCCTTTATCTTAAGGTCAACGTTATCAAGATTTCCGCTCTCGCAAAGAGTTTGAATATGCTCAATAGTGTCAACGCCAATCATCTTCTTGGAGAGTCCAATAAGAGTTCCGCCGCCAACGCCCGTACCGCCAAGATAGGTGGTTTTGGTTTTGTTGCCCTCTTTCTTTGCGTACATAAGCGCAGTACCCGTACCCATACTTACAACTATAGCCTCGTCAAGACCAGAAAGGAAAAGTCCGCCGCTTCCAACGCAGGAAAATTCCGATATCTTCTCGCAATTAAGCGAGTAGAGAGGCTCCTTTATATAAGACGAACCAACGCCCGTCATAAGAACCTTATCTATTTCATTAAGGCGGAGACCGTTTTCCATAGTAAATTTACCAAACGCTCCGTAAACCGAGGTAATAGCATCGGTTGCGGTTACAAGCATAGGCGAAATAAGCTCACTCTTACCGTTATTTATGCGAAATCCCACTATTTTAGTAGTACTTCCTCCTATATCTATACCTATTATTGTTCTCATAAAAGAAATCTCCCTTCGACGAACATTTAGTAAAAAATATTATATCACATTATTGAAAAAAAAGCAATATTATGTTATAATATTGGTTAGATTATTTTTCAAGGAGAGGCAAAATAAGTATGGAAATCAAGGACTTTTTAAACTCGAAAAAGCTCTTTATATTTGATATGGACGGCACTATATATCTTGGAGGAATACCCTTTGATTTTGCAAAAAGATTTATAAAAAATCTTCGCGACAGTGGTAAAGAGGTTCTCTTTTTTACAAACAACGCCTCTCACACAACTCCGTTTTATTATAAAAAGCTCGACCGCCTCGGCTTTGAGCCGAGAGAACGTGAGATAATGACAGCGGGCGACGTAACCTACGAATTTTTGAGCCGACACAGAAAAGGCGCTTCAATCTACATTATGGCAACCGACGAGCTTACCGAGGAATACAGAGCTAAGGGATTAAATATTCTTAACGGCAAGGAAAAGATAGAGAGTGCCGACGTGGTTGTAACGAGCTTCGACACCTCGCTTACCTACGAAAAGCTTAATATCGCCTGCCGACTTATAAGAGGCGGAGCCGAATATATTTCAACTCACCCCGACTTTAACTGCCCTACCGAGGACGGCTTTATTCCCGATAGCGGAGCTATCGCCGCTCTTGTAACCGCATCAACGGGGGTTACGCCAACCTATTTTGGCAAGCCGTACAAGGAAACAGTTGAAATGATTGCCGAATACACGGGATACTCCACCGAGGAGATGTGCATTTTCGGCGATAGACTCTACACCGATATAGCACTCGGAAAGAATTTTGGCGTTACCGCCTGCCTTGTGCTCTCGGGTGAAACAAAGCAAGGCGACGTTGATGCGGCGCTTCTAAAGGATAAGCCCGACTTTACCTTTGACTCGCTTGATGACGTTAACAAAATAATGTTTGAAGGCTAAAACACAAAATCGATTTTATTTTTTTAAAAGGAGGAGCTTTTATGGCGTTTGACGCAGGTATGCTTGCTTGCACTCTTGCCGAAATACGAAAGACGGCTCTCGGTGCGCGAATAGAAAAGGTATATCAACCCGAAAAAGATGAAATAATTCTTCAAATGCGAAGCTTTGAGGGTGGCAAGCGACTTCTTATCAATGCAGGATCTAACAATCCGAGAATAAATTTTTCCGAGCTTCAAAAGGAAAATCCGCAAAATCCCCCGATGTTCTGCGTTCTTTTGAGGAAGCATTTGCAAGGTGCAAAGCTCTCCTCTATCGAGCAAGAGGATTTTGACAGAATCGCATATCTCGGCTTCGATACACGAGACGAAATGGGATTTGATTGCAAAAAATATCTCATCGTCGAGCTTATGGGCAAATACAGCAATTTAATATTTACCGACGGTAACAAGAGAATAATAAGCGCACTCCGCACAAGCGATTTTTCCTTTGATAGCGTGCGTCAGCTTATCTCGGGAGTAACGTATACCCCGCCCTCTTCAATGGGCAAAATAAACCCTAAAGCCGTCTCCTATGATGAGCTTTTGGCTATGATAGCAGGCGCTCCCGCCGAGAAGAGTGCCGATAAATGGATCGTTGCATCCTTTATGGGCGTAGCACCTGTTGTGGCGCGTGAAATAACCCTTCTCGCATCGGGTCGCACCGACACCTTGGTATGCGAATGTAACGCAGAAAGGCTTGCAAAGGAATTTTTTGCGGTTGCAAATGTAATAAATACCGAGAATTTTTCACCAACGCTTATTCTCGACGGAGAGAAATGCGTGGAATATTCATTTATAAAGCTTTCGCAGTATCCGCACCTTGAAGCAAAAGCATTTGATAGCGCAGGAAAGCTCCTTGACTCCTATTTCGGCAGTCGCGACAACAGTCAGCGAGTTCATCAGCGAGCATCGGATATTCTTAAGCTTTTAACAAACGCCGAGACACGTATCAAGAAAAAAATAGAGCTTCAGCGCTCTGAGCTTGAGGAATGTAACGAGGGCGAGAGCTACAAAAACTACGGTGATCTTATTACGGCAAACATTTACCGCTTGCCTAAAAAGGCCTCGGTCGTAGAGCTTGAGGATTACTCGCAGATGGACGAGGACGGAAACGTTCCTACAATAAAGATCGCTCTTGATTCAAGACTTTCCCCCTCGGCAAATGCACAAAGATACTATAAAAAATATGCAAAGACCAAGACGGCAAAAATCGAGCTTGCAAAGCAAATTGAGCTTGCGCAAGCCGAGCTTGAATATATCTACACCGTGTTCGATTCCCTCACCAAGGCGGAATCCCCCGCAGACCTTGCCGAGATACGCGACGAGCTCTATCGCTCGGGCTACGCATCCAAAATGAAAGCCTACTCAAGCGGTATTCACAAGCAAAAGGCTCCCGCAATAATGCAATTCGAAACCCCCGACGGAATGAGGGTACTTTGCGGCAAAAATAATCTGCAAAACGAGCATATTACGCACAAGCTTGCCGAAAAGCACGATTATTGGTTCCACGCCAAGGGAACGGCGGGCTCGCACGTTCTGCTTATAACCGAGGGCAACGAGCCTACCGACCTCGACTTTACCACCGCGGCAGAGATTGCGGCGTATCACTCAAAGGCAGAGGGGACAAACATAGCCGTCGATTATACGCTTGCAAAGCACGTTAAAAAGGTTTCGGGCTCACGCCCCGGATTTGTTATATATCACACAAACTGGACGGCTTACGTAACGCCAAACGGTGAAAAAATAAATGCTATGCGCAAAAAATAAACACAAAGAAGGAAGTTAAAAATGATTTTCGGTAAACACATAAACCGTTACTATTTTAAATACTCTCCGCTTATCATACTCGGTCTTATAGCTCTTTTCTTTGTTGACAGTCTTCATCTTGTTATACCCCAGCTATATGGAATGATAATCAACGGAATAGACAACGGTGTTGTAAACGTTGATGGCGTCGATCATGTATTCGATATGAATTTCTTGCTCGACAAAATATGTCTGCCAATGATAATTATTATCTTGGTAATGGTGCTTTGCAGATTTCTTTGGCGTATCTGTTTTTTTGGCTCCGGAGTTCTTATGGAAACCAATCTTCGCGGTCGAATGTTTGATCATGCCAAGAATCTTTCTCAGCAATACTATCAAAAAAACAAAGTGGGAAATCTTATGTCCTACTTTACAAACGATCTCAAAACGATCCACAATTGCTTTGCTCACGGAGTTTTAATGTTTTTTGATGCATTGATAATATGCACGATGGCAACCTCTAAAATGATAATGATGCATCCGATCTTGGCAATCTTATCACTTATACCCATCGTTGTATTTTTCTTTTGCTCATTAATAATTAAAAAATATATGTCTCTCAAATGGCGTGAGCGTCAGGAAGCATTTTCAAACCTTTCAGACCATACGCAAGAGACCTTTGCGGGAATTGCCGTTATAAAAGCATACGTTAAAGAGGGCTACGAGCTTCTCATTTTCAAGCGACTCTGCAAGGATAACGAAAAGAAAAACGTTGAGTACGTAAAGCTTTCGCAGATGCTTTCAATAATGCTTCTCCTTTTTACGGAGACCATCACCTGCATTATAATCGGATACGGCGGATACCTCGTTCACGAGAATTTTCTGAACGCAGGACAGCTTGTTGAATTTATTGGATATTTTACTTCTATGATCTGGCCCGTAACAGCGATAGGCGAGCTTATAAATCTTAGCTCTCAAGGCAAAGCCTCTCTTGAAAGAATAGGAGAATTTCTTGATAGAAAGCCTGACGTAGTTGACGTAAACGCAACGCAAAACATTGAGATAGAAGGTAAAATAGAATTTAAAAACCTCACGTTTGCTCATCCAAACACCAATAAAGATATACTCAAGGACGTTTCGTTTGTAATAAATAAGGGCGAACGCGTGGGACTTATCGGACGTACGGGATCAGGAAAAACTACGATAGTAGACCTTATACTCCGAACCTATAACGTACCCGACGGAACTATATTTATTGACGGAGTTGATATAAATAGAATCCCGATCAAAAACGTACGCGCGGGAGCTGCTTACGTTCCGCAGGATAACTTCCTCTTCTCCGACACAATAGAAAATAACATATCCTTTGCCACCGATAACGGAAGCATCGAGCAAGTAATCGATGCTGCAAAAATGGCTGACGTTCATTTGAATATTGACGAATTTCCAAACAAATATAAAAGCGTTCTCGGTGAACGCGGTGTTACTGTTTCGGGCGGACAAAAGCAAAGAATTTCTATTGCGCGCGCACTTATGAAAAACGCGCCGATACTTATTCTCGACGATTCGGTATCCGCCGTTGACGTAAACACCGAAAAAACGATACTTTCAAATCTTGCGGAATTACGCAAGGATAAAACCACTATTCTTATTGCTCATAGAATAAGCACTATCGAAAATATGGATAAAATAATATTCATCGACGACGGAGCCGTAATTGCCATTGGAACTCACGACGAGCTTTACGCAACCTGCGAGGACTATAAAAACCTTGTTGATCTTCAAAAGCTTGATGATGTAAAAGAGGAAAGCGAGGTGCTTGCAAATGTATGAGTTTTTTCCACTTTTAACTGTAGGCGCAATAGTTTCGGTAATTTCAATTGCATTCATCATAGCCTATTTTCTTATTAATGATAAAAAAGAAACAAGCAGCTTCGAGCGCAATATGAAGGATACCGAGATACTAAAGCGTATATGGCCATATATAGTGCGACGTAAGAAGCTATTTATATTGGCACTATTTTTAGTGCTCTTATCCACTATATATTCAATCGGTTCTCCAGCAATATTAGGAAAGGCTATAGATACGGTTCAAGCCAAAGAAGGATTTGAGTTAAGCTCTCTTGCCTGGCTTATAGTAGCGCAAATAGGATTGCTTGCCATAACGCTTGTTGCAAACTACTTCCAAGCAATTACTCTGCAAAAAATAGGTCAACGAATAGTTTCGGATATTCGCAGCGATCTTTACTCACATATCGAAAGCCTATCTCACAATCAATTAAACAAAATTCCCGTTGGAACGCTCGTTACAAGAGTTACAAACGATACCGACGCAATATCCACGACATTTACTAATATACTAATAAACCTTATAAAGAATTTCTTTATAGTTTTGGGAATTCTCGTTGCAATGCTCTGCATTAACTATATGCTTACGCTTATGGTTATCTGCTTTATTCCCTTCATCATTCTTTTCACACTTATATTCCGTAAATTTTCAAGACGTGCTCACCGCAGAGTGCGCGACGGAAGAACGAATATAAACATCTTCCTTTCCGAAAATCTTTCGGGTATGAAGATAATTCAGATATTCAACCGTGAGGAAAGAAAAAAGCAGGAATTTGATGAGAAGAACCGTGAGCTGGGACGCGCAAAATTCGGACAAATATTTGTTTTCGGTATATTCCGTCCTGTTGTTTATATGTTATACATCTGCTCGGTTCTCTGCCTTTTCTACCTTGGTGCAAGAGGATATATAAAGAACACTGCTTTCTTGGGACAGGTTATAACAAGCGGAACGATAGTTGCGTTCTACTCCTACATCTCAAAATTTTTCAACCCTATTCAAAGCCTTGCGGAACAATTCAACAATCTGCAGGAAACCTTTGCCTCGGCTGAAAAAATACTCAGAATTTTCGATCTAAAGCCCGATATAGTAGACGAACCCGATGCTATCGAGCTTGATCACATCGAGGGAAATATCGAATTTCGCAACGTATGGTTCTCATATATTCCCGATGAATGGGTGCTTCGCGACGTTTCCTTTAAGGTAAACGCGGGAGATACGGTTGCATTCGTTGGTGCTACGGGTAGTGGAAAATCCACTATTCTCGGTCTTATTTGTCGAAATTACGATATTCAAAAGGGACAAATACTCATTGACGGTATAGACATCAAAAAAATCAAAATTTCTTGCCTTAGAAAGCATTTGGGACAGATGCTCCAAGACGTATTCCTCTTTTCGGGTACGGTTCGCTCAAATATCACATTAGGACTTGAAAACATCACCGACGAAGAGGTTATGGATGCCTGCCGCTACGTAAACGCTGATAAATTTATTAACAGGCTTGAGGGCGGGCTTGACGAAGCTATAAATGAACGTGGAAACAACCTCTCGGCAGGTCAGCGTCAGCTTCTTTCCTTTGCGAGAACAATAGTTCACAAGCCTTCGGTTATGATACTCGACGAGGCGACGGCAAACATCGACACCGAAACCGAAATTCTTATTCAGGATTCGCTTGAAAAGATGATGAATATCGGCACAATGCTAATAGTTGCGCATAGACTCTCAACTATTCAGCACGCCGACAACATTATTTTACTCGACCACGGTCAAATAATGGAGCAAGGTACTCATAACGAGCTTCTCTTGCAAAAGGGCAGATATTATGACCTTTATACCCTGCAGTATAATAAGGAGCTTCTTAAAAACAAATAAACGAGGTAAAGCTATGGAACGATTTGCATTAACCGACGGCGACCGTGTTTTAATAGAAACGGCGCTTAAAACCTTAGAAAAGAATTTTGATGATGGAATTTACAATCACACCGTTGGTTGCGCAATTCGTTGTAAGAACGGAAAGATCTACACGGGCGTTAATTGCGATGGGATCCACGGCTCCTGCGCAGAATATATAACAATAGGAATCGCTATTTCGGCAGGCGAGCGAGAGTTTGACACAATCGTTGCCGTACACGAAAAGGCGCCGAATTGCGTATTCTCCCCTTGCGGAAATTGCCGACAAATGATGTTTGAATACTGCCCCGATATAATGGTAATACTCAACGATGAAAACGGTAATTTAATAAAGGTCAAGGCAAGAGATCTCTTACCATTTGCGTGGCAACCCGTAATATGCTAACAAAAAAACACCGACAAATCGAAAGATTTGTCGGTGTTTTTTATCTTTAAGAATTCTTTTGCTTCTTTTCTATTTTCGCTTGCTTTCTTCTCAGCCTTGCTTCCTTTGTTTCATCAACAACAAGACGTGAGAGTGCAATAAGCGCAACTACGTTTGGCAATACCATAAGGTAATTGAAGAAGTCGGTAAGCTCCCAAACGAGATCGTTTGAAAGAACAGTTCCCAAGAACACAAAAATAATAGATATCGAAGAATAAATAATAATGAATATCTTTTTATTCTTAAAGAGATACTGTACGTTAAGCTTTCCAAAGAAATTCCAGCATATTATTGTTGAGAATGCAAAGAATAGCAAGCATATTGCAATAAAAATGCTTCCAAAAGAGCTTCCGAAAATGCTTGAAACGGCTTGCTGCATAGCATTAGTCTTGGATATAACGGCAAGCGGCCCCTCTATTGCTGCTTGATATGCATCACCGGAAAGACCGTACAATATTCCGCCCTCGCAATAAATCGTAGAAATAATCACAAGTGCCGTCATGGTAAGCACCATAAAGGTGTCTATAAATACGCCCATCATTGCCGCAACGCCCTGCTGGTGAGGATAATCTACGCTCGCCATAGCGTGTGCGTGAGGCGTAGAGCCCATTCCCGCCTCATTTGAGAAAAGACCGCGCTTTGCGCCTTGGCTTATAGCCGTTTTAATAGCTATGCCGATTCCGCCGCCTATAAGAGCACTTGGAGTAAACGCATAACGGAATATCATTCCGAAGGTCTCGGGAATGTATTTAATTCGTATGCAAAGTATAACAACTCCGCAGAGCAAAAAGGCTATTGCCATAAAAGGCACGAGCTTTTCGGTAATAGATGCAAGTCGCTTTATTCCACCAAAGAATATAAGCGAGCAGAACGCAACAAGCACAAGACCTATTATCCAAGTATAGCCCGCGGGAATTCCAAACGCCGTTGAAAATGACTCTGCTATAGAGTTTGATTGCACCATAAGTCCCATAAAACCAAGCGCAAGAACTGCGGCAACCGAGAATACAAATGCAAGTATCTTACCAAACGTACCCTTAAAAGCACGTTTTATATAATACACAGGTCCGCCGAATATATGCTCGCCCTCAACCTTACGAGTCTTTTGAGCAAGCACCGCCTCGGCATAGTTTGTTGCCATTCCGAGAAAGGCGATTATCCACATCCAAAATATTGCACCGGGACCGCCGATAAGTATAGCTCCGCTCGCTCCAACGATGTTTCCCGTTCCAACCTGAGCCGCTATTGCGGTTGCAAGAGCCTGAAATGAGCTAAGCCCATTCCCTTCATGCTTTTTTGAGAATATTCCGCCGAAAATCTGCTTAATTCCCTCTCCAAAGC
>JAZLCC010000022.1:0-3947 GCA_045614065.1 Eubacteriales bacterium
CTCAAGCGTATCAACCGCGCGCTTAACGCCGAAGCAAAAGCCTGCGTTTTTTGCAATAGTAATCATTTTCGTTATATCTAAAGCCTTATTTGCTATTACTTTTTGGCTTTAGCCTTCTTTTTTTCTTCAAGCTCTGCCGTAAAATCCTCGCCGAGCTTGCAGATCTTATCAAATACGATCTCGGTGATGCGTGCGTATTCGCCGTTTGCGTCGGGGTTGTAGCCGAGCGACTCAAAGGGGATCTTCTCGCCGATTATAACGTAGGTCTTGCGGAAGGGCCTTGAACGGTTGCCCTTACGCCAAATGAAGCAGGGAACTATATCGGCTCCCGTTCTTGTTGCGATAAGCGCCATTCCGTTTTTCGTCTTTGTCTGTCTTGGATCCTCGCCCTTGTAGCGGTGCCCTTGGGGGAATATTCCCATGCATTTTTTATCCTTAACAAGCGAAACCGCCTTTTTAACCGCTCCTACGTCGCTTACCGCACGGTCAACGGGAAATGCTCCGAGAACCTTTATGAGCTGCGCGAACAAGGGGATCTTAAAGAGCTCCTTTTTTGCCATAAAGAATACCTGATTTTTGCGGAATGCGTAGCAAAGCGCTATCGGGTCGGAGCCTGATGCGTGGTTTGCGCAAACGATGTATCCGCTTTCGTCGGGCTCGTTATTCTTATTGACTATCGTTATGTTAAGAATTCTGCCAACGATTCCCGAAAGGAGCGCATATATTACGCGATAGGCACGAGTGCCCGATCTCTTTGGCTTTTTCTTTACGTTCTTTTTTTCGTTTTCCACTTAAATGCAACCTCCGCATTTCTTTTCGATAATGTTGATAATTGCGGCAACGCTCTCTTCAAATTCGTATCCGCTGTTATCAAACAGTATAGCGTCCTCGGCGGGCTTTGCGGGAGCTATGGTTCTTGAGCTGTCCTGCGTGTCGCGCTCGTTCATTTCGTTGAGCACGTCCTCGTAGCGAACGCTCTGACCCTTTTCGCAAAGCTCCTTGTAGCGGCGCATTGCGCGCTCCTCGGGAGACGCTGTGAGGAATATTTTTACGTCGGCGTTAGGTAAAATTACCGTGCCGATATCACGACCGTCCATAATAACGCTGTTTGTTCTTGCTATCTGCTTTTGCGTTTCAAGCAAGAATGCGCGTACTGCGGGAATAGCCGAAACGTGAGATGCATACATAGACATCTCAGGTGTGCGAATTGCGTCGCCGTGGTTAACTCCGTTAAGGTAGTTCACCTGGGCTCCGTTTTCGTATTTTACTTCAAGAGATATTTCGGGAAGAATTTTTGCAACGCCGTCTGCGTCCTTGGGGTCAACGTTCTTGGATTTTACAAAAAGACCTATCGTGCGGTAGAGCGAGCCCGTATCAACGTAGAGAATGTCGAGCTTCTTTGCAATTGCCTTTGATATAGTGCTTTTTCCTGCGCCTCCGGGGCCGTCGATTGCAATATTTATTATTCTTTTTTCTGCCATCTTTATTCTTTTTCTCCTTGAAAGTTTTTATTCCTGCCACGCCGCAGACTGACCTGCAAGCTTGCCTGTGGAAAATGCTATTTGTAAATTAAATCCGCCCGTATAGGCGTCTACGTCGATCACCTCGCCTGCAAGATAAAGACCCTTGCATTTCTTTGACGCCATGGTCTTGGGGTCGATCTCCTTAACCGAAATTCCGCCCTTTGTGATGATAGCCTCCTCAAGCGAGCGGAAGCCCGTGAGGGATAGGCGTATCGAGCGGATAACGTCGGTGAGCGCCTTGCGCTCCTCGCGAGTGATCGAATTTACCTTTTTGCGCTCGTCCACTCCCGAGAGCGATACCACGACGGGAATAAGCTTTTGGGGGAGAAGATCGTCGAGTGCGTTTATGAGGTCCTTGTTGGAATATTTTGAAAAATCCGAAAGCACGCGAGCGTCGAGCGTTTTTTCGTCGAGCGCGGGCTTAAGATTTATGCGCGCCTCATAGCGTCCCGTGGAAATATCGGGTATGTGCGCCGATGCCGAGAGCACCATAGGCCCCGTTATGCCGAAATGCGTGAACATCATTTCGCCAAAGTCGGAGTAGACCTCTTTTTGCGTGCTTTTATCGACTATCGAGAGCGACACGTTTTTAAGCGAGAGCCCTTGGAGAGAGGGGCAGAGCTTGCCTTGGCAGACTATCGGAACAAGAGAGGGGAGAAGCGGTGTTACCGTGTGTCCCGCAGATCTTGCAAATTCGTAGCCGTCGCCGTCGGAGCCTGTGCGTGAATACGAGCGGCCGCCCGTGCAGATTATTACCGCATCGGCGTAGCGCTCGCCGCTGTGGGTTTTTACTCCCTTTATTTTTTCGTCCTCGATCATAAGCGAGAGAACCTTTTCGTTAATTATTTTAACTCCTCTGTTGCGGCAAGCCTTAACGAGGGCAAAAACTATGTCCTCTGCCTTGTCGGAGACGGGGAAAACTCTTTTTCCGCGTTCTGTTTTAAGCGGTACGCCCTCACCCTCAAAGAAGTCCTTTACGTCCTGCGTTGAAAGACAGCTGAGAGCGCCGTAAAGAAAACGGGGGTTCGAGGGTACGTTTTGCAAAAACTCCTCGGTGGTGCAATCATTGGTAACGTTGCATCTGCCCTTGCCCGTAATTCTAAGCTTTTTTCCGCAACGGTCGTTCTTTTCAAGCAGAAGAACGTCTGCCCCGTTTTCGGCGGCGCTGATTGCGGCAAAAAGTCCTGCGGCGCCTCCGCCTATAACGATAACCTTGTTATTTTCCATAAAGAATATCCTTTATCGGTTAGTGTCGTAAACGTTGTATTCGTCCCATATCTTTTCAAGCTGGTGGAGCCTTACGCGAAGCTCGTCCTGCTTCTTTCTCGATACGGCTACAACAAGCGCATTGATAACGCTTAAGGGTGCTATGAGCGAATCGGCAAAGGACGCCATATCGCTTCGAGCAACCAAAAGATTGTCGGCAAATGCCGCAATTGGCGATGCCGTGCTATCGGTAAGAGCAATAACCGTTGCTCCCGAGTCTTTTGCGTAGTTTACCGCAGTGATAAGCTTGCGCGAGTAGCGGGGGAAGCTTATTGCAATTATAACGTCGCCCTCGGAGATGTTCATTATCTGCGCAAATATTTCATCGGCAGAGCTTGCCTCAAGGAGCTTTACGTTGTCGAATATCATTCGAAGCGAGTGGTTAAGCGAGCCTGCGAGAGATGCCGACGAGCCAAGACCTATAACGTAGATATTTTTTGCGTTAACGAGAGCATCGACCGATTTTTCGAATGCCTCGCGGTCTATTTCCTCGATCGTGCGCTTGATTTTATCGATATCAGAGTTTAATACCTTTGTAAGAACGTCGCCGTCGCCTATAAGGTTATTGGTAACGTCCATTCGCTGAAAGCTTGTGAGGCGTATTCTGACTATCTCTTGAAGCGAGTGCTGAAATTCGGGGTAGCCCTCAAATCCAAGCTCGATAGCAAATCGAACCACTGTGGATTCCGAGACGCTGACCGTAGCTCCGAGCTTCGATGCTGTCATATATGCCGCCTTGTCGTAATTTTCGAGTATATATTTAGAAATTAATTTTTGACTTTTTGAAAATTTCGGAATGCTGTCTTCAATTTCCTTTAAAAGATTTCTTGCCATGGCATTTATGTCCTTTTAAGCATGTATATTTAATTAATTATATATCAAAATTTCCTTAAAGTCAAGGTTTTGAAGCTTTTTTAGTCGCTTTTTGAAAAAAGCTCCGCAAAAACTTTCATACGGGAAGATTTTTGGCGCACGTTTTCGCTCAACGGTTGTGAGCACAATGTTCGCACAAACTCGATAGGCTCCCTCCAAGAGGGATCCTATGGTTAGTTCTCCCCACCACGGCAAAGGATGATGCATTTTAAGGCTCGCCCTTTGGGAGAGCTGTCAGCGTAGCTGACTGAGAGGGATAAAAAATAATAAACCGTGAAATTTTCT
>JAZLCC010000023.1:0-6220 GCA_045614065.1 Eubacteriales bacterium
TTAATAATAAAAGCGTTGTAGGATATGGGGAAACGCCCCATATCCTATTCGTTTTTTGAGAAAAAGCGAAATAAAAAACTATCCGTTTGAGTTAGTTGGAACATTGTGTTTTTCCGCCGAGATCCCGAACGATGAAAACATCGTTCGATCCTCGTTTCACTCGGATTTCGACTGCGCTCAGGATGACACGGCGGGGGATAAAAAAATAAAGTTTGATTGCTTTTATCCCTCTCAGTCAGCTCCGCTGACAGCTCTCCCAAAGGGCGAGCCTTTTAATGCATCGCCTCTTGCCGTGGTGGTGGAAGGTAACCAGAGCCTCCCTCCGCGAGGGAGGTGGCATTTTCGTTAGAAAATGACGGAAGGAGTACGCGTGTACACAGGGGTTTTAACTTATTAAGAGTACAAAATCCATTGTTACGCTTACTCCTCCACCCGTCTCCGACGGGAGCGTCTCGCTGCGGCTCGGTCACGCTACGGCTCTGATAGTCCACCGGACTATCATTCACTACCGTAGCGCCGCTTCGCTACCTCTCGGAGGGAGCCTATCAAATTTGTGCGAACATAGCACACACAACCGCCGAGCTCACTTTGAAAACTCTGTAAAACTTTCCTGTATGAAAGTTTTTGCGGAGCTTTTTTCAAAAAGCGACCCTAAAGCAGTGCGAACATTGTACTTCCCGCCGTTTCGGAAAATAAATGTATAATCAAGGAGACCCCCTGCAAAATCCCCGTTTTAAAACATTTCAAAAAAATGCAAAAAAGCTATTGACAAGAGGGGGAAAGTGTGGTAGAATATATCGACAAGGAAGAAGAACACTCCGTTCTCACCGTGCCGCAAGAGGCGAGCATCGGTTCAATAGGCATATACGGCGATAGGGGCTGTATATATCTTTGGCGCGGAGTATCTTCGCGCATATTTTTTTGCTTAAAGCATGGAGGTGTTACTATTAGCAGCGCAAAGGATTTATTGGTAAACGAGGAGATAAAGCTCAAGGAGGTAAGAGTCGTTGGTGTTGACGGCGAGGCGATTGGAATAATGTCGTCCGACGATGCACGAGAGATGGCTTACGACAAGGGATACGATCTTGTTCTTATGGCTCCGCAGGCACAGCCCCCCGTATGCCGTATAATGGATTACGGAAAGTTCCGCTACGAAAAAGAGAAAAAGGAAAAGGACATCAAGAAGAACAAGCCTGTTGAGCTTAAGGAGATACAGCTCTCCTGCAGAATCGACACACACGATTTTGACACAAAGGCAAGACACGCGCAGAAGTTTCTTGAGAGTGGAAACAAGGTAAGAGTAGTAATGCGCTTTAAGGGCCGAGAGATGTCGCACATCAGCATCGGACAAGAGCTTATGCAGAAGTTTATTGACGTATGCTCTGAGGTAGGTACGGTTGACAAGCAGCCCGTGCTTGACGGAAGAATACTCAGCATGGTTATAAACCCTGTAAAGCAAAAGTAATTTCATCACAGTAACAATAGCGCATATGCGCTTTTGAATATCAAACTTAGAAAATAATTATAAGGAGATAAATTAAAATGGGAAAAGTAAAGACACACAAGGCTTCTGCCAAGAGATTTTCTGTTACCGCTTCAGGTAAGGTAAAGATGGGCCACTGCCATCACAGACATAACACCGGTCTTAAGACCGCAAAGAGAAAAAGTCATCTTCGTCAGGGCGCAATTCTTAGCGATTCTATGACCGCTAACATTAGAACGCTCATCCAGAAGTAATTAGGTAATTTTGAGTTTTAGAATAACGGAGGAAAATAAAAATGGCAAGAGTTAAGGGCGCAATGATGACCCGTAAGAGAAGAAATAAAATGTTGAAGGCTGCGAAGGGCTACTGGGGCGCAAAGTCCAAGCACTTCAAGATGGCTAAGCAGGCTGTACTCAAGAGCGGAAACTACGCTTTCGCAGGAAGAAAGATGAAGAAGAGAGATTTCAGAAGACTCTGGATCGCTCGTATTTCTGCAGCAGCAAAGGCAAACGGAATGAACTATTCTACATTCATGAACGGACTTAAGAAGGCAGGCATCGCACTCAACAGAAAGATGCTCTCCGAGATAGCAATCGCTGATCCCGCTGCATTCACCGCTCTCGTAGAAAAGGCAAAGGCAGCTCTCTAATTTAAGGCAATAAAACCCGTCAACGACGGGTTTTATTCTGTATTTAGTTATATTTTAAAAAGCGCGATTTTGCGCTTAAACCGAAAGATCGAGGAAAGGCGCGGAAGATATAAAATGACCGATAAAAATATGCTTTCAAGCCTCGTTACCTCACGTCAAAATCCAACTGTTAAGAGGCTTTGCGCATTACTTGATAAGAAGGCAAGACGACGTGAGAGAGCTTTTCGCTTTGACGGCATCAAGCTGCTTTGCGAGGCCGTGCAAAAGGGCGTTGAGATAGAGCTTATCGCGCTCAGCGAGAGCGCAGACGTTACCGTTAAGGACAGGGTGATATCCTTGGTTCAAGGCGGAAGCGTCAGCGAGAAAGCTATACTTTACGTATCCGAGCAGGTTTTTGAAAAGATGAGCGAGGAGAGCTCACCCGAGGGCGTGATAACAGTTGCAAAATTTATCGATTCAAGGCATAATACGCTTGAAAATGCAGAAGATTATATCTTGGATAGCAATGAGAGATTGCTTGTTGCCGAATCCTTGCGCGATCCCGGAAATCTCGGTACCGTTATAAGATCGGCGGCGGCTCTCGGAATAGATAGATTTATTATCACCGACGACTGTGCAGACCTTTACAATCCTAAGACGGTGCGCGCGGCGATGGGCGGACTTTTTACGCTTAAGATAGATATCGTTAAGTGTGAGGATCTTCCGATGCTTATTAAGCGCTTGAGAGCTATGGGGCGTAGAATATACGCAACGGCGCTCACCGAGAATGCTAAAAAAATAGGCTCGTTCTCTCTTTCGGCGGGCGACGCTTTCGTTATAGGAAACGAGGGGCACGGACTCTCGAGCGCCACAATAAAGGCGGCGGACGAGGTGGCTCTTATACCTATGACAGAGGGAAGCGAATCGCTGAATGCGGCGGCGGCAGCCGCTATTTGCATCTGGGAGACGGTGCGCTCAAAATAAAATCGATTTTGAGGTGAGGTAAAATGAAGGACGACGTTGTATATTGGATATGGCTTGCCGAGCAATGCGGCTACGGTTCTAAATATTTTACCAAGCTTTACAGCCTTTATTCGGATCCCGAGGAGGTGTATAATCTCCGAAACGAGGAGGTTATGCAGCTTGGCAAGAAGTTCTCGTATAATTTTATAGATAGGCTTTGCCAGCGCGATCTTTCAAAGGCGAGAGCTATTTGTGATTATTGTGAAAAATACGGAATTGAGGTAATAAGCTTCGACGACGTGCGATACCCCGAAAGATTAAAGCTTATCGAGGACCCGCCCGTGGTGCTTTACAGCCTTGGAAAATTCCCTGATTTTAATAACAAGCTTTGCATTGGTATAGTTGGAACGAGAAAAATGAGCCGATACGGCAGAGCCGCGGCGTATAAATTCTCGTACGAGCTATCTGCCATGGGCGCTTGCGTTGTGAGCGGACTTGCTCTCGGCGTTGATGCGGTGGCGGCGTGCGGAGCGCTTGAGGGTGGAGAGCCTACTGCGCAGATACTTGGCTGCGGAGTTAGTATGATATACCCCAAGGCGCACGCAACCTTGCGAGGCGAGGTTATCAAGAGCGGTGCGATAATAAGTGAATATCCCCCGCTTGAAGAAGCTAAAAAATATTATTTTCCGCAGAGAAATCGTATAATAAGCGGTATATCTCACGGAGTTTTCGTTGCCGAGTGCCGCAAGGAAAGCGGCGCTATGATAACGGCATCGATGGCGTTTGCGCAGGGTAAGGATCTTTTTGCCTTTCCCGGTAGCGTGGGTGAACCCACCGCAGAGGGACCGAATGAGCTTTTGAGAAACGGCGCGTACGCCGCTATCTCGATCGAGGATATTATCTCTCATTACAAGTTCTTTTACAGAGATTACGATGCAAAGGCAAATGCCTTAAAGCTTAAGAGCATACGCGAGAGGTCAATCGACGTAACCGTGGCTCTTAAGAAATACGCCGTACCCGACAGATGCGAGGAAAACGAGCGTATAAATTCTGCTCCGCTTGTTGGAGCAAAATACGATCCCAAGGGAGCTAAAAAGGGAGTTTACGACACTCTTCCTAAAATTGAGCAATTGGAAATGGTGATAGATGAGCCCACGGTAAATGAGAGGGCAGAGGCGCGTGAGCGCACGTCGGCATCTACCTCAACGGCACGGGATTATGGGCTTGATGATAAGACGGCGCTCGTCTTTGAGGCAATACCCTGCAAATCTCCCGTTAGCGTTGATAAGATAGTTTGCGACGGACTCTCAACGCAGGATGTTGTTACCGCACTTACCATGCTTGAGATAATGGGACTTGTTTCCTCTTTGCCCGGCGGATTGTACATAAGAAAGTAAATGATCTTTTAAAAATGACGTAAAATCGCTTTACGTGCGATATAAATATAACATCGAAAGGAAAAAACGATGGCGAATTTGGTTATCGTGGAGTCGCCTTCGAAGGCATCCACAATTAAAGGATACCTTGGCTCAAATTACAAGGTTATCGCATCAAAAGGACACGTTAGAGATCTTCCCAAGAGCAGTCTTGGCGTTGATATCGAGAACGGCTTTGAGCCGCATTATATAAACATTCGAGGAAAGGGAGACCTTATTAAGGATATCCGCAAGGAAGCAAAGAACGCAAATAAGGTATTCCTCGCAACCGACCCTGACCGTGAGGGAGAGGCTATATCTTGGCACCTCGCTCAAGCACTCGGGATCCCCGTTGAGGATACTCTCAGAGTAACCTTTAACGAGGTTACCAAAACGGCGGTAAAGGCGGCAATAAAGGAGCCTCGCCATATAGATATGAATCTTGTTGATGCACAGCAGGCAAGAAGAATTCTTGACAGAATCGTTGGCTACAAGATTTCTCCGTTCCTTTGGAAGAACGTTAGAAGCGGTCTTTCCGCAGGACGAGTACAGTCTGTTGCAACAAGAATAATCTGCGAGCGTGAGGACGAGATCCGCTCATTTGTTCCTGTTGAATATTGGACGATCGACGCATCCTTGGCAACAAACGACGGTAAGGATTTCAACGTTCGCTTCTACGGAAACAAGAAGGGCAGAGTTAAGCTTTCATCCGAGGATGACGTAAACCGGGTGCTTAGCGCAGTAAAGGGCGCTTCCTTTAAGGTTGATTCTATCAAGACCGCAAAGAAGAAGAAGCTTCCCGCACCGCCATTTACCACTTCCACAATGCAGCAGGAAGCGGCAAAGAAGCTTGGCTTCCAGTCGCAGAAGATAATGAAGGTTGCTCAGGAGCTTTACGAGGGAATTAATATCGGAAGCGAGAACGGTGGCGTACAGGGTCTTATTACCTATATGAGAACCGACTCCTTGCGTGTTTCGAGCGATGCTATGGCAGAGGCAAAGGATTACATTGCCGAGAAGTACGGCAATAGCTATTGTCCCACCTCTCCGAGAGTGTATAAGTCTCGCGCAACGGCGCAGGATGCGCACGAGGCTATTCGTCCTTCACGTGTTGGAATTGAGCCCTTGAAGATAAAGAAATACCTCTCTACCGATCAGTTTAAGCTTTATAAGCTTATTTGGGAGAGATTTGTAGCAAGCCAGATGGAGTCTGCGCTTCTTTCTACCGTAACAGTCGATTGCGAGAGCGCATCCTATATCTTCCGTGCAAGCGGCTATACCGTTGATTTTCAGGGTTATATGGCTGTTTACGAGGAGAGCGAGGATGACGTAAAGCAGAATGCAGACGAGCCGAGCGAGCAGAAGAACATTCGCCTTCCCGCAATGAACGAGGGCGATGCTCTTAATACTCTTTCGATAACTCCCGATAAGCACTTTACCGAGCCCCCCGCACGTTATAACGATGCGTCGCTCGTTAAGTTCCTTGAGGAAATGGGAATCGGACGTCCCAGCACCTTTGCAACTATAATTTCTACAATAATCTCTCGTAACTACGTTAAGAGAGAGGGTAAAATGCTTGTTCCCACACCTACGGGTGAGGTTACCAACAAGCTTATGATACAGAGCTTCCCCGATATCGTAAACTATAAGTTTACAGCAGAGATGGAGAGCGACCTTGACGGAATCGAACAGGGCAACGTTGCTATGAAGGGCGTGCTTGAGGATTTCTGG
>JAZLCC010000024.1:0-4036 GCA_045614065.1 Eubacteriales bacterium
AAGTTTTTGCGGAGCTTTTTTCAAAAAGCGACCCTAAAAATGCGGTAATAAATTTAAGAATATTCAAAAATCTTGACAAGTGATAGTATGGATGTTATAATTGATATAGAATATATAGAGATTAGGAGCTAGCTGACTGCAGGGGACGGTGCTCCTTTTTTGCTTTTTTGTTTTTTAAAGGAATGGATTATGGTTAGAAAAAAGAAATTTGCGTTTTCGACAACGCCTGTGATTTTATTAAGCTTTTTAATAACTATTCTTATCGGAAGCCTTTTGCTTGCCTTGCCCGTGAGCACAAAGAGCGGTACTCCGGTACCGTATATCGATGCGCTTTTTACCGCAACAACGGCTACGTGTGTAACGGGCCTTGTAACGCTTCCCACGGCGAGCACGTGGAGCTTGTTTGGGCAGGTAGTGATACTGTTTATGATACAGATAGGCGGTCTTGGCGTACTTACGATAATATCGGGAATTATGCGAATGGCAAACCGTAAGATGGGCATTAACGATAGATTGCTTATTCAAGATGCTTTTAATTTAAATACAATGGCAGGACTTGCAAGCTTTGTAAAAAGGGTGCTGCTTGGAACCTTTATTATCGAGGGCATCGGAGCGCTTTTATATATGATAGCTTTTGTTCCGCAATTTGGGGCAAGGGGTATCTGGATATCAATTTTTAATTCGGTTTCAGCCTTCTGCAATGCGGGAATCGATATTATCGGTGAGAACAGCCTTTGCAATTACGCAACGAATCCTCTTGTAAATATGGTAACCTCTGCTTTGATCATTGTGGGCGGAATCGGATTTATCGTGTGGTGGGATATTATTCGAGTAGTAAAAATGTCCTCGCCGAAAAACCGACGCGTTTTTAGACATTTAACCTTGCACAGCAAAATAGCGCTTGCCGTTACCGCAATTCTCGTTTTGGTAGGCGGCGTAATTATATTTGCTTTTGAGTATTCCAATCCTCGCACTATTGGAAATATGGGGCTTTTTGATAAGCTTCAGGTTTCCTTCTTCCAGTCGGTAACCACTCGAACGGCGGGCTTTGCATCTGTTCCGCAGGAGAATTTGACAAACGCATCGTCGCTCTTCTCCTTGGCTCTTATGGCTATAGGCGGCTCACCTGTGGGAACGGCGGGCGGAATCAAGACGGTAACGGTTGCCGTTTTGGTAAGCTCTGCAATTTCAACGATCCGCAACAAAAAGGATACGACGCTTTTTGGCAGACGTGTTGCCAACGGCTCTATTCGAAGAGCTATTGCCGTTGTTGCCTGCTTTGTTGCAGTTTGCCTTGTGGCATTGCTTTTGCTTTTGGCAACTAACGATATAACGGTAATAGATGCTCTTTACGAGGTTGTAAGCGCCGCGGCTACCGTTGGACTTTCAAGGAATCTCACGTCAAGCCTTAACGGCGTTGGAAAAATTATTATAATGGCAGTTATGTATTTTGGCAGGGTAGGTCCTATATCGCTTGCAGTTGCTCTTGGAAGCAAGAAAAAGTCATTGAATATTGTTACCGAGCCCATTGAAGAAATAAATATCGGATAAAGGAGAATATATATGAGAAGCAGAAAAACATACGCCGTTTTGGGTCTTGGAAGATACGGCACCGCCGTTGCTACCGAGCTTGTTGAAAACGGATGCGAGGTTATCGCAATAGATTTTGATCAAAAGCTGGTAAACGATGCCGCAGCCTATATTCCTATCTGCAAGTGCGCCGACGTTACCGACCCCGAGGTGATTTCACGCCTTGATATTGGTAGCATCGACACCGTTATCGTTTGCATTGCAAGCGATTTGGAGGCAAGCGTAATGGCTGTTACGCTTTGCAAGGAGGCGGGCGTTAAAACCGTTATTGCAAAATGCGCTAACGCAATGCAGCAGAAGATCTTGCTCCGTGTTGGAGCAGATCAGGTTGTTTTCCCCGAGAATGAATCGGGTATTCGATTAGCGAAAAATCTTTTGAGCTCCGGGTTTATCGATATGATATCCTTGTCAAAGGACGTTTCTATGGTCGAGCTCGACGTTAAGAGCGAATGGGTGGGAAAGAATCTTATTGAGCTTAATTTGCGTAAAAAATACGGATTTAACGTTGTTGCTCTTAAAAACGGAGAACGAGTTGAGGTTAATATCGATCCCGAAAAGCCTCTCCTTTCCGACGATAACCTCATTGTTATCGCTAACGTTTCTAATCTTTCAAAATTGAGATAAGGGATTGCCGCTTTTGGGATTCTCACCGATCATAGACTTTCGGATAAAATTTATTTTTATATTGAACTTGCGTTTATTTTGTGATATAATAGAAGAAACAAAAACAAGGATGGTATGCTATGGCTTTTTTTGAAATGCATTGCTTTTCGCATGCTTTGAATATCGAGGTTGCGGTGAACGTTATAATTCCCGACGTTCCCAAGGCGGAGAAAAAGGTGGGCCCCGTTTCGGATGGCTACAAAACTCTTTATCTCTTGCACGGTCTTTCCGATGATCACACTATTTGGATGCGCAGAACCGCTATCGAGCGCTATGCGATAGAGCATAAAATTGCCGTTGTAATGCCTGCGGGTAATCGAAGCTGGTATTCCGATACCGCATACGGCGCAAAATATTTCATGTTCGTTGCCGAGGAGCTTCCCGAAATATGCAGAAGCTATTTTAAGGGGATGTCGGACAAGCGTGAGGATAACTTTGTTGCGGGTCTTTCTATGGGCGGTTACGGAGCTTTTAAGATCGGAATGACGTATCCCGATAGATATTTTGGCTGCGCGGCTCTTTCGGGAGCGTTCGACGTTCTCCATCTTGGCAAATATAGATTTGACGAGTGGAGAGGAAATTGGGGATTTGATCTTAAGGAGCCTGAGGATCTTGCGGGCTCTGCGAGTGATCTTTTTGCGCTTACCGAAAAGACCGTTAAGAGCGGAAAGGATTTGCCCAAGCTTTATTTTTGGTGTGGAACCGAGGATTCCCTTGTGAACGTTAACCGTTCATATAAGGATCTGCTTGATAGCCTCTCGGTTGAATATACATACAAGGAATCTGAGGGAGACCACTCTTGGAAATGGTGGGATCTTCACATTCAAGATGCACTTAATTGTTTACTTAAGGAGGAAAATTAAATGAGTAACAGTCCATTGGTTGAATACGTTTGCCTCTCTCCCTTCTGCACAAGTCCGAGAGAGAACAAAATCGATACTATAACCATACATCACATGGCAGGCAACCTCTCGGTTGAAACCTGCGGAAGCATTTTTGTAAGACCTAATCGCAACGCTTCCTCGAACTACGGCATAGGCTCTGACGGTAGAGTTGGTATGTACGTTGAGGAAAAGGATTGCTCTTGGTGCTCTTCTAACCGTCCTAACGATCACCGTGCGGTTACCATTGAGGTAGCTAACGACGTTATCGGCGACGATTGGCACGTAGGCGACGTTGCTATGGCTCGTCTTATCGAGCTTTGCGTTGATATCTGCAAGCGTAACGGTATCGAGCGTCTTAATTATACGGGTGATACTACGGGAAATCTTACGATGCATAGATGGTTCTCCGACACACAGTGCCCCGGACCGTATCTTGGAAGCAAGTTCCCCTATATCGCCGAAGAGGTTAATAAGCGCTTGGCAGAAGAGGAAGCGTGATTCTCGATAAAGAGTATAACGCATCGAGTCAATAAGGCTGATATATCGATAAAAAATAAGAGCAAGAAAAGAAGTTTTTTCTATTCTTGCTCTTTTTTATCCCTCTCAGTCAGCTCCGCTGACAGCTCTCCCAAGGGGCGAGCCTTAAAATGCATCATCCTTCGCCATAGTGGTGAGAACTAACTATAGCCTCCCCGCGGGGGGAGGCTATGATTAGATTTGCCTCAAAAATCTTCTTTACTCCACGAAAAATTCACCTAAAACAAAAAAGAAGCCTTTTTCAAGGCTTCTTTTTTTTATCCAATTTTATTTGAGTCGCAAGGAAATTTCACCGCTTGAAAGGGTGCGCTCGGTGCCGTCGGACAAACGGACGTAGAGATAACCCATAGCATCGATGTCAT
>JAZLCC010000025.1:0-3980 GCA_045614065.1 Eubacteriales bacterium
CGCCGATAGGAAGGCTTGTAAGGCTGTTTTTGAAGGTCTGCTCAAAAGCAAGGAACTTGATAATACCGCTGTATACTGACGGGTGGAAACGAAGACCGCCCTTGTAAGGACCGATTGCGCTGTTGAACTGAACACGGAATCCGCGGTTAACCTGAACGTTACCCTTATCGTCTACCCACGGAACACGGAATTTTATGATTCTCTCGGGTTCTACCATTCTTTCGATAACGCCGCTGGTGATGTACTCGGGACTGCTCTCAAGTACGGGCTCGATAGACTCGAGAACCTCTTTAACGGTCTGATGGAACTCAGGCTCGTTGGGATTTCTCTTTACGACTCTTTCCATAAGCTCGTTAAGATACTGATTTTTGAAGCTCATTGTTTGATACCTTCCTAAAAATACAAATTCTATTTTTATTTTAAATTTGCAAGTTTGCAACTCTAAAATTTCAAATATTGAGTTAATTATAGCACAATAGCGTTCTCTTGTCAATAAAAATGACAAAAAAAAGACAGCGAATGTTTTATTTTCTCCATCTTTTTTAGAAACACTTTTTCATTTACAAGAATAATTTGTTTTGTCGATATATCGAATAGGTCTGCACGTATCGAATCTACCATTGCGGATCTATATTGATGCGCCGTGCTTTTTTAGGGCACGGCGCAAAACCAATACTTTTTTTCGTTTTTTTACTATTTATATAGCGTATGCTCTATAAACCGCCTCGATAGCCGAAACGCTTGCCACAGCAGCACTCGCATCACCCGTTACGTCGATAATGGTATATGCATTCTCTCCTCTTGCCTTGCTTGCAATACCTACCACTGCAACTCCTGCCGAAGCAACGGCTGCGGTTACGTCTGCAACGAGAGTATCATTTGCCGCAGAAAGCACGCAAATTCTTGCGTCGCCGCTACGAGCCATAGATACGTTTGCAAAGTTTACGCTGTTTTTGATATTTCCGTTACGGAGAAAATCATCGAGCTGAAGAGCTGCCATAACAGCACAATTGTCCTCAGACTCTGCAGTGGATGCGCCAAGGTGAGGAATAGCAACTATTCCCTCTACGCCAACCGTCTCCTCGGTTGGGAAATCGGTAACGTACTTTGCAACCTTACCATCTGCAATAGCCGCCTTAATATCGGCATTATTAACAAGGTCTGCACGTGCAAGATTGATAATTCTTACACCATTCTTCATGGTTGCAATAGTCTCGGCATTTATCATTCCCTTAGTATCCTTTGTTGCGGGAACGTGGATAGAAATATAATCCGCCTTTTCAAACACCTCTGCAAAGGTCGCCGCCTTTTCAACCGAAGGATCGAGCTTCCAAGCCGCATCAACGCTCATAAAGGGGTCGCATCCGACAACCTTCATACCAAGAGCCACGCCTGCGTTTGCAACAAGAGCGCCAATTGCGCCAAGTCCGATAACGCCAAGAGTTTTTCCCTTTACCTCGACGCCCGCAAACTTTGACTTTCCTGCTTCAACCGCCTTTGCGACGCCCTCGGTTCCCGCAAGGCTCTCCGCCCATTTCATTGCTCCCGCAATATCGCGAGATGCAAGCATAAGAGCACAGATAGCAAGCTCCTTAACTCCGTTTGCATTAGCTCCGGGAGTATTGAATACTACTATTCCCTCTTTTGCGCAACGCTCAACGGGAATGTTGTTTACACCTGCGCCGGCTCTTGCAATTGCCTTAAGCTCTGCGCCAAAGGTCATTTCGTGCATAGCCGCAGAACGAACCATTATTGCGTCGGGTGTAGCAACCTCGGTGCCAACGTTATATACATTCTTATCAAGAAGATCGGTGCCTATTGCCGCGATCTTGTTAAGACAAAGTACGTTTTTCATAAAAACCTCTTTACAAATTTAATTTAAGTAATGATAATTACGCCTTAGGATTCTCCTCGGCAAACTTCTTCATAAAGTCAACGAGCGCCTCAACGCCTGCCTTGGGCATTGCATTATAAATAGATGCTCTCATACCGCCAACCGAGCGATGTCCCTTAAGATTCTTAAGTCCTGCCTTTGCCGCCTCGCTTGCGAACTTCTTATCAAGATCTGCGTCACCGGTAACGAAGGTAACGTTCATAAGAGAACGGGACTCCTTCTTAACGGGAGCCTTATAATAATCCTGAGAATCAAGATAATCGTAAAGAACTGCCGCCTTATCCTCGTTCATCTTCTTCATAGCGTCAAGTCCGCCAATAGAGAGAATCCACTCGTAAACGAGCTTTGCCATATAAATGGTATAGCAAGGGGGAGTATTATACATAGAATCATTCTCTGCCATAGTCTTCCACTCAAGCATTGTAGGCATCTTCTCCTCTGCGTAGTCGAGAAGATCCTCGCGAACGATAACGAGGGTGAGTCCTGCGGGAGCCATATTCTTCTGCGCGCCTGCGTAGATAACACCGAACTTGCTTACGTCAACAGGCTCGGAGATGATGCAGGACGACATATCGGCAACCAACGGAATATCTCCAATTTCGGGGATATAGGGATACTTTGTGCCGTAAATAGTATTATTAAAGCATATGTGGAGATAAGCCGCATCCTCTCTCACCATATCCTTGGTGATTACAGGAACGCGATCAAAATTATCATCCTTTGTGGTAGCTATGCACTTAACGTCGTAGCCGAGCTTCTGCGCTTCCTTAAACGCCTTGCCCGAAAACTGACCCGAAACCGCATAATCCGCCTTACCGGTTCTCTTAATAAGATTAAGCGGAACAGCCGCAAACTGCGTAGACGCGCCGCCCTGAAGGAAAAGAACCTTATAATTTTCGGGAATGTTCATAAGCTGACGAAGCATAGCCTCTGCATCCTTAATGATTGCTTCGTAATCCGGAGAACGATGGGACATCTCCATAACCGACATTCCCGACTCACCGTAACAAACGAGCTCTGCTGCTGCTTTGTTAAGAACGTCAATGGGAAGCATAGAAGGGCCCGCCGAAAAATTGTAAACTCTGTTCATAGTTTAAGACCTCCGTATAGTGTTTAAATAAATTCTATGTTGAATTAATAAAAATAAAACATATTTTAATTATATCCCTTTAGGTTAAAAAGTCAATAGTTTTTTTAAAAAAATATTAACATTTCGGTTAAAATTAAAAATTTAAAAAGAGAGAACTCTTCGGCAAATATGATATAACCGATCGTTCTCTCTTTTCCCTTTTAATTTGTTAAATCAATTTTCGCTTTTTACCGCAATTATATCCTTTGCATAAGGCAACGTCATTATCCACTCGCAGAAGGTCGGCCATTCTCCGAGCTTATGAGTTCTTCTTGCGTAGTAGATATTTATGAGATTTTCATAATTTAAGGTTACCGTGCGCATTTGATTATAGCTTGTGGGCAATATTTGAATCATATTATGCCACGCCTGCTTATTTGTTTTATCCTCGCAGAATTTAATTCTTTCTGCTTCGAGATAATCTATCACAGCATCGAGCATCGCAAGTCCACCCTCATCGAGTCTGTCATAAGAAAAATCACTTCTTTCAAAGGTCTTTGCGTGTATCTTGTGCATGGTAGAACAAGAATTTGCCACGGTGCCAACCTTGTAAGTATCAAACTCCTTGCACCAATAAAGCGGAGCGGTTATATCTACCGATACGAATATTTGACGCAAAAATTTTCTATGATCGCTTCCCGCACGAGCCAAGCGCTTTGCAAGTCCAAGATCGTTCTCTCCGAGAACAAAGCTTCCGTTCTCGTCATAATAGCTATCCATTCTATCCCAGCTGTTAAGAGGATTTCTTGCACCTCTTATAGCATTTTCTATATTCATTACCGAGTATCTTTCAATTTTTATCATTCTATCTTCTCCGACTTCAAAAACATTTTTGAATTTTCTATTAACAATATACCACACTTTGCGACAAAAGTCAACAAAAAGAGGACAATATATTACACTTTATTCGAAAAGTCGATATTGACTTTTAAAGCATCATATGATATTATATAATAG
>JAZLCC010000026.1:0-12578 GCA_045614065.1 Eubacteriales bacterium
CTCTTTGCGTTTACCTTGCGCTCATCCTTTTCAATCCAAACAGAGGATTTAAAGGTGTTTGCCTTCTGAATGAAAAACGTAGCGGGTCTTGCATGCAAACCAATATTATTTGTGATTGTTACTTCTCTTTTTACCATGTAAATCTCCTCTTACTCTGCGAAAGCCTTATCAAACAATAGTAATTTCCTTTAAAATACTTATATACATAGTATATCAAAAAAAAGTACTAAAATCAAGTAAAAAATATTGTTCATTTTTAACAAAGTTTTTTAATAAAAAACTCTATTTTTCAAATTTGTTCACAAGACAAGCAGTTTTAACAATAATTAGCTCTCTATAAGCTCTGCTGAAAGTATAGTTATTTCAAGAGTAACCTTCTCTGTGCATATAACAAACGTTTGACCCGGAGCAAGATACTCGTTTCCGCCAAGGAGAAACGTGCCGTCGCTTGAAAACTTACCTTCGCACTTAATTCTTCCCGTTGCGTCTATTCTCGTATCGGGCGGATAGTTGAATACAGCGCTTACGCCGTTCTCAACAAACGTCTCCTTTGCAGGAGTTATGGTAAGCGGAATACTTGAGGCATCAGAGCTTTCCATTATCGTTCCAAACTCATTTCCGCTATCCTTAAAATATACCTTATCACCACTTCCAATATAATACTGCGTGGTGCTCTCTATGTTTTTAACCGAAAACGTTACTGCACATTCGCTCAAATTTTGAAGCTCATTGAACGCGCTAAAAAGATTATAACGGAAAGCCAATCCAACCGCGATGGAAATAACCAACAAAATTATTACAAAGTCAAGAATTCCAAAGCGAGGAAACTTACGCACCTTCTCTCCCGAAGAGGTCGACTTTTGCTTTTTTTCTTTGCTAAACTTTTTCATAAGCCACCCTCCTTAGTTAAAATTGCCCGCTACACAATATGCAACGGAAGCAAAATTCGGAAATCTCATTTCAATAATCTCGCCAACCGCAATTCGTCTACCGTTTACTGTATATCCAACACCCTCTTCATATTCTGCGGGTGTTGAAATATATACCGTAATATTAAACTTATCGGGATGCTCAACGAGAGCTCCGTTATCAAACGTGGTGTGCTTTTCTATCTTATCAACACGATCTACCGTACCAAGCTGATTCTTACTAACCCCGTCAATAACAGTATCTCCGTTTTTGATCTTATCAATAAATTCCTGATCTACGCCTCGAAGCTCTACGGCATACTGAAAATCATCCATAGTATTGGTTGCCCAAAGACTCTTTATATTAGTCCAATATACAACGGCGTATACTGCAAGTCCTATAATTGCAGCTATAAGAACGAGTACAAGGAAATCCACTATATTAAATTTTCGTTTTATCTTTTTTTGATTTAATATCGAACCGTTTGTATTACTCATTTTGCACTCCTTTAATATTTTTGATCGTCCTCGTCTCGCCGTGCCATCTCATAATTTTCAACACGTACGAAGGCGCAACCGATCGCAAGAATTATCCAGAAGAGATAGAATATTCTTTGATTATACCAAATATAATCAAAGACACCCATTATCAAAGCCGAAGCCGTAGAAACCAAGGACGCAATAATATAAACGGTATTATCGCCCTTAGGATTCTTATTTATATATTCAAATTTCTTTTGGAATGCCAAGAACAATGCGATACAAAATACCACAAAGCCTATAACGCCCATTCCAAGAATCAGCTGTAATATCAAGCTATGAGAATGAGGTGTTGCCTCTATACCCGAATATGAATAGCTAGGATAAACTGCACGGAAGGCATCGTCGCCATATCCTATTCCGCAGAACCAATAATCTCTTATTGCATTCAAGGTTCCCTTCCAAGTATAAATTCTATACGCAATTGAGCTATCGGCAAAATTCGAAATACTCATAAAGCGCTCCAATATACTCGTAGGTATAAATATCGGAATTATCGGGATAGACAATATAATTATACCGAATATTCTAAAGGATTTTCGGCTATACAATATTGCAAAAAGCAACGTGCCAATCAACAACGCTATCCAAGCGCCTCTCGACCAAGTAAAAATCGTGCACGCTACAAAAATCGCTATAAGCGAATGCGAGAGGAATTTTGAATTTCTATCCTTTGCGCGAGTTAAAAGCGCAAGAACAAACGGAAATACCATAACAAGGAAAACCGATAGAACGTTGGGATTTTCAAAGAGCGATACGACACGCGTTTTTATTATTCCGTGAAAGCTTTGATCAAGCCACATATTACTATCGCTGCCAAAGATAAACTCGAATATTCCGATTACCGCAACTACGCTTGCAGAGGTTATAAGAGCTAAAATACACCTCTTAATCCACGCGCCTGTGCGCATAAGATTTACAAGCAAGAAATAACCAAACAAAAGCACAACCCCAAGCGTTGCAGAATATGCAGAAGCGCTTCCTCCTACACTAAACAAAGAGGAAAGAAGCATAAGCACACCAAAAAGCAAGACTGCCGCATCCACAGCCTCAAGCTTGAATATGCGTTTTCCGCGTATAAGCTTAATGCCATAAAAGAAGCTTGTTATAATTACCAAAACTGCAAGCCAGATTGACGGAGTGCTCGAAAAAGTAAGGAACGGAATTGCCGCAATTGTAATCAACACTCCTATTTCGGGAGTTACTGCAATTAAAGCAAGAAGCACAACGGTAAAGATTGCAATTACTATTACCAACGGATGAACGAAAAGCGTAGAAATTCCTGCAAGCAATCCGAAGAAAAGCATTATATTGCCCCTCGAACGAGTGGTGTTCTTTTTGCTGTTAAAGCTCTCTTCGGTAAATCCAAAGGTATGCTTAAATATCGCTCTGCCGACAACACTGTTTTTAACAGCATTTGCAAGTCCCATTCTTGAAAACACAAGCGGTACCGACGGAACTGCTACAAATATACCCGTTAACAGATGAGAAACAGGTGCAGGCTCTATTCCCGGAATAAAGAGCTTTATACAATAAGCTACTATTGTATAAACACCAAAGAAAAGCCCAAAGTTACCAAAATACTGCAATGGCAGTGAACATATCTTGTTTACCGCCCGTGTTCCTAACGAAAGAGTTAGGCAGGACTCGAGATTAGATGCGAAAAATCTGCGTATTTTTCTAAAGAATCGCCTTATCTTACCATTATTGAAAATATAAGTTCCCCAAAAACCTTTTGATAGATTTTCTCTTACCTTAGAATAAGACGTGAACACCTTACCCAAGAATCCATTAATAAAGGCATTATATATAATATCGCCAAGCTTATCGAAAAGAGTTATCAAAAGACTGAACGCAGCAATGCCGCCAATGCGTCTTTTTTTATCTTTTTTAGCTTTTTTTACGCCCTTGCCACGGCTTTCATTTTCACCTGTCATTCTTTTGTCCTCCTTTCTCTTGTTTTTTTATTTGCTTGAATTATTGTTTCCCGTCCAAAAGATCGGGACGCTTTCTTTTTGTTGCTTCAAGAGCTTGCTCCTGTCGCCACTCGTCTATCTTTGCATGATTTCCCGATATCAATATTTCGGGAACCTGCACGCCATGAAACTCAAACGGACGAGTATATTGAGGATACTCAAGTATTCCGCTTGAAATGCTTTCCTTCTCATAGCATTCCGGATCGGAAAGCACTCCGTCAACAAGGCGAGCCACCGCATCGACTACGATGCAAGCGGGGATTTCTCCGCCGGTCAAAACGAAATTGCCTATCGATATTTCCTCATCAACTATCTCGTCAATAATTCTTTGATCAACACCCTCATAGTGTCCGCAAAGTATTATAAGGTTATCATATTTAGAAAGCTCCTCTGCCTTCTTTTGAGTAAATACCGCTCCGCCGGGAGACATAAAGATCGTATGTACGCTCTGTCCATCGCCTTTACTCGCGAGAATATGCTCGTGGCAATCGTATATAGGTGGAGCCATCATAAGCATTCCCTTTCCGCCCCCGTAAGGAGTATCGTCTACGCGACGGTGCTTATCCTTAGAAAAATCACGTATATTATGACAGTTTACTTCTATTGCGCCTTTTTTCTGCGCTCTGCCAATAACACTCTCGCCGAGAACTGTACTTACAAGCTCGGGAAAAAGCGTCATAATATCAAATACCATTATTTGCTCTCCGTAATAAATTTAATCAAGCAAGCCCTCGATAGTGCGCACGAAAATGCCGTTTTCTATATCGACGGAAACTATAAATTGTTCAACCGCGGGAATCATTCGCTCGCCGTTTGGGGTGTTAACAACGTATATGTCGGAAGCACCGCGATTTATAATTTCGGTTACCTCACCGTAAACCTTGCCACTCTCAAAATCAATAACCTTAAGACCGATTATATCGGCAATGAAGAACTCTCCCTCTTCAAGCTCAAAATCCTCACGCAAAGCATAAAGCTGTTCATTTTTAAGGTCAAGAGCCTTGTCCATATCGTCTACGCCCTTTAACTCCAAAATAACGAATTGCTTAAAGGTTGACGCCTTGATAACTGTATATTCGGTATAGTTCTCTCTTTTGCAGGTGTAAAGACGCTTAAGCTCGGTAAAATCCTTGCTTGAATTGCACCAAGGCTCTACCTTTAAGCCGCCCTTACAGCCATGTGTGTTTATTATTTTTCCACATTCTATATATTTTTTATCCATTTATTGCTCCAAATACGAAAAAATAGTTATACGAGGATATTATATCACATTTTGTATTTTAATTCAACAGTTTTTCTCCATTTTTAGGCACTTACATATATATAAATTTTGAATAAATTTTAAAAATATATAAATTTTCTTTTTTTACTTGAAATCTTTTAAAAAATATGTTATTATATACGGGTAAACAAAAGAAGAAAAGGAGATCCTTACTATGAATTGGATTGAAACAGCCGGCTCTATTCTCATTATTATAGTGATGTTTGTTGCGCTCTATTTCTTTATGATCAGACCGCAAAAGAAGCAGGAAAAAGAGCAAAATGAGATGAGAAATACTCTCTCGGTTGGAGATGAGATAACCACCATAGGCGGAATTATCGGCAAGGTAGTTAGTATCAAGGAAGAAACCGTTACTATCGAAACAAGCCACGACCGAACAAAAATAAGAATTTTGAAGTCTGCAGTTAAGACGGTTGACGTTAAGGCTGAGGATGCTCAGGACTAAAATAAAAAGCCACGAAAAATCGTGGCTTTTTATTTTTTTGCTTTTATTTGTTTAGCATCTTTTTTAAATATTCTCCCGTGTAGGAGCCCTTTACCTTAGAAACCTCTTCGGGAGTACCTTTAGCAATAACCGTACCGCCTGCGTCGCCACCCTCGGGTCCGAGGTCGATTATATAATCTGCCGTTTTAATAACGTCAAGATTATGCTCGATTACAAGAAGTGTACTTCCTGCATTGCAAAGACGCTGTAAAACCTCAATAAGCTTTGAAATATCCTCACTGTGGAGTCCCGTAGTAGGCTCGTCAAGAACGTAGAGCGTTCTTCCTGTATTTCTACGTGCAAGCTCGCTTGCAAGCTTTACCCTCTGGGCTTCACCACCCGAAAGCGTTGTTGAAGATTGACCGAGGCGTATATAACCAAGTCCAACATCGAAAAGAGTTTGGAGCTTAGCTTTTATTTTTGGAATGCCGTCAAAGAAGAAGAGCGCTTCCTCAACCGACATTTCGAGAACGTCATTTATGCTCTTGCCCTTATATTTCACTTCAAGCGTATCGTGATTATATCGTTTACCATGGCACACGTCGCAGGTTACGTAAACATCGGGAAGAAAATGCATTTCTATCTTTTTCACGCCGTCTCCCTCGCAAGCTTCGCAACGTCCGCCCCTAATATTAAAGGAAAAACGTCCAGACTTATAACCCTTTGCCTTCGCATCGGATGTACTTGCAAACAAATCTCGAATATCGGTAAAAAGTCCCGTATAAGTTGCGGCATTAGAGCGCGGGGTTCTGCCTATCGGACTTTGGTCTATAGATATTATCTTGTCAAGATTTTCGATACCACTTATTTCCTTGTATCTACCCGCAGAGCGAATTGCTCCATTCAGCTCGCGCTCAAGCACAGGTGTGATAATCCCGTTAACCAAAGAGGATTTACCCGACCCCGAAACACCCGTAACACAAACAAAGCATCCAAGCGGAATATCTACCGTAACATCCTTTAAATTATGCTCGGCAGCTCCCTCAATCGTTAAAAGCGAGCCGTTTCCCCTTCTTCGCTTTTTAGGAATCTCTATAACCTTTCTGCGTGAAAGATATGCACCCGTTATAGAACGTGGGTCAGCCATAACGTGTTCAGGCTTTCCTGCGGAAATAATCTCACCGCCGTGTATTCCCGCACCGGGTCCTATATCAACAAGGAAATCGGCTTCAAGCATAGTCTCTTCATCATGTTCAACAACTATAACGGTGTTTCCTAAATCGCGAAGCTTTTTGAGTGTTGCTATAAGCTTCGAATTATCTCTTTGATGGAGTCCTATGCTTGGCTCATCAAGAACGTAAAGCACGCCAACCAAAGCTGAGCCTATCTGCGTTGCAAGACGTATTCTCTGTGCTTCACCACCCGAAAGACTTCCCGCCTTACGCGCAAGATTGAGATAGCCAAGACCTACGCTTTGCAAAAATCCAAGACGAGCCCTAATTTCTTTTATAATTTCTTTTGAAATCGTTTTTTCGGTCTCGGTAAATTCAAGATTATCAATAAATTCAAGAGCCTTACCAATGGGGAGTCGGCAAAAATCGTCGATATTCTTGTCTCCAACAGTTACAGCAAGATAGTTTTTAGAAAGGCGCTTACCCTGACATTCCGGGCACGGAGCATCCTCGATAAATTGCTCATAATAATCGTTTGCTCCCTGCTGACCGAGGCGTCTTTCTATCATCTTAACAACACCCTCAAAAATTGTCTTTTGCTGACGCTCTTCTCCACCGAAATATCTTGTTATATCATATATTTCGGTGCCCGAGCCGTACATCAAAACATCGTAGGCATCATCACTGAATTTTTCAATAGGTGTATCCATATCAAAGCCAAAGCGTGCGCCAACCGCAGAAAAGAGTGGTCCGTTCCAGCTCTCCTCTTCAAGAGACTTAAAACCGTTTACGGCGATAGCGCCTTGCCTGAGAGAGAGCTTTTTATTAGGCACAAGTCTATCAACTGCGATTCTGCGCATATCTCCAATACCGTCGCAATGAGGACAAGCGCCCTGCGGATTGTTAAAGGAAAACATTCGAGGCTCAAGCTCTCCAAAGGAGATGCCGTGTTTTTCGCAAGCATAGCTTTGAGAAAATTCAGGCTCCTCGCCCTTTTCCTCGCCACGCGGAACTGTACTTATCAAAATATGACCATCCGCAAGCTTCAATGCGTTTTCAACTGAATCCGAAAGACGAGATCTAATGCCTTCCTTCATAACCAATCTATCAACAATTATCTCAATAGTATGCTTCCTGTTTTTATCCAAAACGATATTTTCGCCGAGATCATAAATACTTCCATCGATTCTTGCGCGGACGTATCCGCTCTTTTTAGCACTTAAAAGCACCTTTTCGTGCATGCCCTTTTGTGCTCTGACTATTGGAGCAAGAACCAAGAAGCGTTCTCCCTCCGGAAGCTCTAATATTTTTTCTATTATTGAATCAACCGACTGACGCTTTATTTCCTTGTTGCATATCGGACAATGTGGTATTCCCACACGTGCATAAAGCAATCTTAAATAATCGTATATTTCGGTTACCGTTCCAACCGTTGATCGTGGATTTTTTGACGTGGTTTTCTGATCTATCGATATAGCGGGTGAAAGTCCTTCTATGAGATCAACGTCAGGCTTATCCATCTGCCCTAAAAACATACGGGCATAGGACGACAGTGATTCTACAAATCTTCTATGTCCCTCGGCGTATATCGTATCAAAAGCAAGCGATGATTTGCCGGAACCCGAAAGACCCGTAAGCACAACAAGCTTATCACGAGGAATCTCAAGATCTATATTTTTTAAATTATGGACCCTTGCGCCCTTTATGAGTATTGAGTTTGCCATTAACTTCCTCTTTTATTTTTGATTTCTTAATTCTTTTATTCTATCACGAAAATAAGCCGCTTGTTCAAATTCAAGCTTTCTTGCCGCTTCCTTCATTTCTGCCGAAAGCTGCTCTATAAGTCTATCCCGTTCAACACGAGAGAGCTTCTTCTCGCCGTTAACGTATCCTGACAAAGCCTTCTTATCCTTTGCGCCTATCTCGATAACGTCACGTATCTCTTTAATAATGGTTTTGGGAACAAGTCCGTGCTTCTCATTATATTCCTGCTGGATCTTACGGCGACGATTTGTTTCGGATATAGCTCGCTCCATAGAGCCCGTTACATTATCCGCATACATTATTACACGTCCATTAGCGTTTCTTGCGGCTCTTCCTATAGTTTGTATCAAGCTACGCTCGGCACGCAAAAAGCCTTCCTTATCGGCATCAAGAATAGCAACAAGCGAAACCTCGGGAATATCAAGGCCCTCTCTGAGCAAATTAATGCCAACAAGCACGTCAAATTTTCCAAGACGAAGATCACGAACTATCTCCATTCGTTCAAGCGTGTCAACGTTAAAATGAATATATTTCACTTTAATTTCGTTGTTTTCAAGATACTCGGTGAGATCCTCTGCCATCTTTCTTGTAAGCGTGGTAACAAGAACCCTTTCGTTCTTTTCAACCCTTGTGCGTATCTCACCTATAAGATCGTCTATCTGACCTTCTACAGGTCGAATTTCAACCTCAGGATCAATAAGACCCGTAGGTCTTATAATTTGTTCAACCACAGCTTCGGATCGTTCAAGCTCAAAATCTCCGGGGGTTGCGCTAACGTAAATCGTTTGATTAAGCTTTGATTCAAATTCCTCAAAATACAACGGACGGTTATCGTACGCCGACGGAAGTCTGAATCCAAAATCGATAAGATTTTTCTTTCTTGCGGTATCACCGCCACTCATTCCTCGAACCTGTGGCAAGGTAACGTGAGACTCGTCCACGAATAAAAGAAAATCCTCGGGAAAATAATCAAGCAAGGTGTGCGGAGTTGAACCCTTGGGTCTTCCCGCAAGCACACGAGAATAATTTTCGACACCTGAGCAAAAGCCAACCTCACGAAGCATTTCTATATCGTATTTAACTCGTTCCTCTATTCTCTGCGCCTCGATAAGCTTACCCTGAGATTCAAAATAAGCCTTGCGCTCCTGCATTTCAAGCGCTATCTCCTTTAACGCCTTCTCTTTTTTCTCATCCGAAACCGCATAGTGAGTTGCAGGATATATCGGCGCATATGTCAAATTGCGCAATACCTCGCCCGTAACGATATTCACCTCGGAAATTCTATCTATTTCATCTCCGAAAAACTCCACGCGCAGTGCCTTATCACGCATATTTGCGGTTATAAGATCGACCGTGTCGCCTTGAACTCTGAAATTATCACGCTCAAGATTTAAATCGTTTCGGTTATATCCGATGGCAATAAGCTTTTTAATAAAAGCGTCTCTGCTGATCTCCATACCCATTCTAACGGCTACAACAAGATTTTTATACTCTGACGGGTCTCCGAGTGAATATATGCAAGAAACACTTGCAACTATAATAACGTCTCGACGTTCAAAAAGCGCAGAGGTAGCACTATGGCGAAGCATATCTATCTCATCATTTACCATAGCGTCCTTTTCTATATAAACGTCCTTACCAGGGATATAGGCCTCGGGCTGATAATAATCATAATAAGAAACAAAATATTCAACAGCATTGTTAGGAAAAAAGGAGCGAAATTCCGAACAGAGCTGTCCGGCAAGCGTTTTATTGTGCGCAAGAACAAGCGTTGGCTTGTTCACCCTTGCAATAACGTTTGCCATGGTAAAAGTCTTTCCGGAGCCTGTTACACCAAGAAGTGTTTGAGCGCGCTGTCCTGCATTTATTCCCGCAACAAGCGATTCTATTGCCTTAGGCTGATCACCTGTCGGCTCATGCGGTGATACAAGCTCAAATTTATCCATACGCTACACTCCTTTCAAATATCTAAAATATAATCACATACACATTTATTATACCATAAAAAAATATTTATCGCAATCTTTTTATAAAAAATGCAAAACAAAAAAAGCGAGATAACTCGCTTTTTTTATTTTTTATTATTTTTTCTTTTTTAAGGTCTTTGAAAAATCCTTGTATTGATTGAGACATTTATTGATAATGTCCATAGCCTCATCACGGTGGAATATATCCTTAACAGTTGTTTTCTTATGCTCAAGAGTTTTATAAACCTCAAAGAAATGCATCATTTCATCAAATATATGCTTGGGAAGCTCTTGAATATCATAGTAGTCCTTATAGGTAGGATCCTGAATCGGAACGGCTATTATTTTTTCGTCAAGCATATCATCGTCTATCATGGTGATAACTCCGATAGGATAGCAAGTAACGAGAGTTGCCGGCGAAATAGTTTCACCGCAAAGAACAAGCACGTCAAGCGGGTCTCCGTCATCTGCATAGGTACGCGGAATAAATCCGTAATTTGCGGGATATACGGTTGAGGTATAAAGAACTCTATCAAGACGCAAAAGTCCCGTTTCCTTATCGAGCTCGTATTTAACCTTACTTCCCTTTGGAATCTCTATAAAAGCTTCAAATCTTTTTGCTGTTATGCGTTCGGGGGAGATGTCATGCCAAATGTTCATTTTAACCATCCTTAAAATCTTTTTATAAGATAAAGATATATTATCACTTTTTTTGATGTTTGTCAACTCTTTCTCGGTAAAAGTACGCTTATTTTTACTTTTTTCGTTGAAAAAAAGCTCTCCATGTGATATAATAATATGAATAATTAAACTTATAGAGGATTATTTTGAAAAAACTGTTACATTTTTTAAAGGATTACCGAAAGGAATCAATTTTAGCTCCCACGTTTAAAATGCTCGAAGCAATATTCGAGCTGTTAGTACCTCTTGCTGTAACCGTTATTATCGACCAAGGAATAAACGGCGGAGATACCGACAAAATATGGATGGCTTGCGGTTTTATGCTCATTCTCGCGGTTGTCGGTCTCATAAGCGCCGTGTCCGCTCAATTCTTTGCTGCAAGAGCCGCCGTTGGAGCCGCCGCAAAGCTCAGATCTGCTCTTTTTGAGAAGATACAAAGCTTTAGCTACGGAATGACCGATAAATTGGGAACCTCGACGCTTATCACAAGAATGACGAGCGACGTAAACGCAGTACAAACGGGCGTCAATATGTTTTTGCGTTTGTTTATGCGCTCACCTTTCATCGTATTCGGCGCAATGATATGCGCTCTTATGATTGACGTAAAGCTTGGGTTGATATTCATTGGCGTCATCATTATTCTCGCAATAATCGTATTCGGCATAATGCTTATAAGCATTGCACTCCACAAAAAGACGCAGAAGAAGCTCGACAGCGTAGTTTCAAAGGTGCGTGAAAATTATAGCGGTGTTCGTGTAATTAGAGCATTCAACAAGCAAGATGCAGAGGTTGAGGAATTTGACGAGCGTGTTGACGGCCTTACAAAAATCCAACGCTTCGCAGGTCGAATCTCTGCTCTTATGAATCCATTAACCTACGTTGTTATAAACTTTGCCGTTATATTGCTTATAAAAAATGGCGCACTTCACGTAAACAGCGGTTCTATTACGCAGGGTGAGCTCATTGCTCTCTATAACTACATGTCTCAAATACTCGTTGAGCTTATTAAGCTCGCAAGCCTTATAATAACTCTCAACAAGGCTTCTGCAAGCGCACAAAGAATAAGCGACGTATTTGATGCGCCAAGCGACGTTGCATTTAACGTTAACGATGCAGAGAGCGATAAATCGGATAGCATCACCTTTAATAACGTATGCTTCAAGTATTCAAAGAACTCCGAGGATAACGTTATCGAAAGCCTTTCCTTTACCGTCAAGGACGGAGAGACTGTTGGTATTATAGGCGGTACTGGCTCGGGAAAAACCACTCTCATCAATTTGCTTACGGGATTTTATCACGCAACAAACGGAGATATATTCGTTTACGGAAAAAATGCATCCTTGCTTGACGGCGAGGATAGAAAAAACACGTTCGGCATAGTTCCTCAAAAAGCCGTGCTCTTCGCAGGCACCGTACGCTCCAACCTTTTGTTTGGAGACGAAAACGCAAATGATGAGGAGCTTTGGAAAGCGCTTGAGCTTGCCGCTGCAAAGGATTTTGTAAAAGAAAAAAGCGAGGGGCTTGATGCTCCCGTTACGCAAAACGGAACAAATTTTTCAGGCGGTCAGCGCCAGCGATTAACGGTTGCGCGCGCTTTGCTTCGCAAGCCGAAGGTTCTTATTCTCGACGATTCTTCATCTGCACTCGACTATGCAACCGAGGCAAAAATGCGTCGGAACATATGCGAGCTTGAATATTCTCCTACGGTATTTATTATCTCTCAACGCGCATCCTCGGTTATGCACGCAGATAAAATAATCGTTCTTGACGACGGCACTGCCGTTGGAATTGGAACGCACGAGGAGCTCCTTAAGGAATGCGAAATATACCGCGAGATATACAACACCCAATTTTCGAATGGGGG
>JAZLCC010000027.1:0-5144 GCA_045614065.1 Eubacteriales bacterium
GCCAAGGTTGCAAGCCAGGACGATAAGAACAAGGTCACATTCCGCGACGTTGCGGGTGCTGACGAGGAAAAGGAAGAACTTGAGGAGGTCGTTGAATTCCTCAAAGATCCCACCAGATTCGCAAAGCTCGGCGCAAAGATCCCTCACGGCGTGCTTTTGATGGGCCCTCCCGGCACGGGTAAGACCCTGCTTGCAAAGGCAGTTGCGGGCGAAGCTGACGTTCCCTTCTTCTCGATCTCGTGTTCCGATTTCGTTGAAATGTACGTAGGTGTGGGCGCATCCCGTGTGCGCGACCTTTTCGATACCGCAAGAAAGACTCCCGCTTCTATCATCTTTATTGACGAAATTGACGCTGTGGGTAGACACCGCGGCGCGGGTCTCGGCGGCGGCCACGATGAAAGAGAGCAGACACTCAACCAGCTTCTCGTTGAAATGGACGGATTTGGCTCTCACGAGGGTATTATAGTTATTGCGGCTACAAACCGCCCCGATATACTTGACCCCGCACTTCTCCGCCCCGGTAGATTTGACAGACAGATAACCGTTAACTACCCCGACATCAAGGGACGTGAGGAAATTCTTTTGGTACACGCAAAGAACAAGCCCTTTGAGGAAAGCGTTGATTTTGCAAAGATTGCAAAGACCACCGCGGGCTTTACGGGCGCAGACCTTGCAAACCTTCTTAACGAGGCATCGCTTCTTGCGGCACGCAGAGGCAAATCGCTTATCGGTATGGACGATATCGAGGATGCGTTTATCCGTGTTATAGCAGGACCTAAGAAGAAGTCGAGAGCAATGAAAGATCGTGAGAAGAAGAACACCGCATATCACGAGGCGGGACACGCAATCGTAGCACACGTTCTTCCCACAATGGACCCTGTTCAGCAGATATCCATTATCCCCAGCGGAAATGCTTTGGGATATACGCTTAATCCCCCCAAGGAAGATAAGTACAGCGTTTACAAGAACGAGCTCAAGGAAAAAATCGCTATGCTTCTTGCAGGACGCGCGGCTGAGGAGATAATCTTCGGTGATATTTCGGGCGGTGCTTCGAATGATATCGAGCGCGCAACCGATATTGCAAAGAAGATGGTTACCCGTCTTGGAATGAGTGAGGTTCTCGGACTTCGCGCATTCGGTAGCGGACACAGCGAGGTATTCCTCGGCAGAGATTTCTCGAGCTCGCAGGACTACTCCGATGAGACCGCCGCAAAGATCGATGCGGAAATACACAGCATTATTTCCGATGCTTACAACAACGCAAAGCAGATTCTTAACGATAACATCGACAAGCTTCACTTTATTGCCGAATTCCTTATGAAGAACGAGATAATGGACGGAGAGCAGTTCGAGGCCGCTATGAGCGGAAATCCCACCTTTGAGGATCTTGAGGAGATGACCGAGGCTAAGAAGCGCAGAAGCCGTGAAGAAAACGACAGAAAGCGCGAGCAAGAGGCTATTGAGGAGAGACGCCGCAAGGAAGGGGAAGAAAAGGCTAAGCAGAATGCCGAGGCAAACCAAAACGCCGCCGCAGAGGAAGCTGCCAACGAGAGCTCCGAAGAAATTGCAGACGTTGAAATCGAGCCCTTAGACATCTTCGATAACGAAATTGACAACGAGATAGATGCCGAGGATGAAAGCTCCGAGGAATCTAACGAGGATAACGAAGATAACGATAATAACTAAAATTAATACAAAAAAGCACCCATATGGGTGCTTTTTTGTATTCTCTTTTTTAAATTTTCGTTTTGCCCTTGTTCTAATCCTACCATTGAACCAACCGTTAAACAAACGCCTATTGATACCATAGGCCGTATCAATAAAAGCTACTCGCTTTTCATTACTTTTAGCGTATTATTTAATTTTGATCCTCATATATTTTAACGTGTAAATAGCGAGTATCAAAGGAGAAAATATGAAAAATTACAGTCTTCAGGGATTGCGTGTGGGGTTGACGGACAACGAGGTCGAGCGCTCCAGACGTGAGCACGGAGCTAACGTATTTAAGGGCACAAAGAAAAAAAGCTTTCTTAGGTGCTTCTTTGGAAATCTCAACGACCCCGTAATTAAAATTCTGCTTGCGGCTCTTGCCGTGAATATCTTTCTCGTTATTCGGGGCGGTGATATATTTGAAACTCTTGGAATTGCGGTCTCGGTCTTTCTCTCAACACTCATTTCAACCCTCTCGGAGCGTGGGAGCGAGGCGGCCTTTCGCCGACTTGATGCCGAGTGCTCGGAGCGCCGTATTTGCGCATACCGAAACGGAGTGCTAAAAGAAATAGACGTTTCCGACGTTGTCGTCGGCGACGTTATAAAAATCGGCGCGGGCGAGCAGATACCCGCAGACGCCTTTATCATCCGTGGCTCTCTGCGGCTCGACCAAAGTATGCTAACGGGTGAGAGCCGAGAGGTGAGCAAGGTCTACAGCACAGACAAAACAAAAACTCCAAGCTCAAAAAGCGCAGTTTTCAGAGGCTCTGCCGTACTTTCGGGCGAAGCCGAAATAGAGGTCTTTGCGGTTGGCGAGCAAAGCTTTCTCGGTCATATTTCCGACGAGGTGCGCCTTGACACTCGCGATTCTCCGCTCAAAATACGCCTCTCAAAGCTTGCAAAGCAGATAAGCATTCTCGGATACATCGCCGCCATTTTGGTGGCGCTTGCCTACCTTTTTAATATACTTGTTATCGATAGCGGATTTGAAAAAATTATAATTCTGCAAAAGATAACCAATATCCGTTTTATTTTTGAGCATTTATTGCACGCATTTATGCTCGGTCTTACCGTAATCGTTATGGCGGTCCCTGAAGGCCTACCGATGATGATTGCCGTAGTCCTCTCCTCGAATATCAAAAAAATGATACGTGATAACGTGCTTGTTCGCAAGCCCGTGGGAATCGAGGCGGCAGGCAGTATGAATATTCTCTTCACCGACAAAACGGGAACTATAACCGAGGGCAAAATGAGCGTCGGCGAAATTATTACCGCAGATGCAAAAAGCTTTTCAAGCCCTCGTGAGATAAGCTACGCCTCGCAAAAAATATACGATCTATATACTCTGAACGCAATATTCAACACATCCGCAACCATTTCGGGAAATGAGATAATTGGCGGTAACGCCACCGAAAAAGCGATTTTAAGCTCTGTTATCGATATTAATCCGCACCCAATAACTAACGGCTACACAGTGCTTGAGCGCATACCGTTTGACAGCTCGATTAAATATTCCGCAGTGCATCTTAGCTCCGACTCTCGTCGTGTTTTGATAAAGGGCGCACCCGAAAAGCTTATGCCCTATTGCAAATACGCATATCTCGGCGACGGCAAGCGAGTTCCATTTCCCTCGGTTTCAAAATTGCTTTTGCCAAAGATATCAAGCCTTATGCGTGAGGGAAAGCGCATTTTGTGGATAGCAGAGGGCGCATCAATGCAAAACGGCGGACTTTGCGAGCTAACGCTTATTTGCGCAATAGTTCTTCTTGATAAGCTCCGCATTGAAGCCAAGGCATCAAACGAGGCTCTGCGCAAGGCGGGCGTAGGCGTTGTTATGATAACGGGAGATAACAAGGAAACGGCTACGCATATTGCGCATGAGTGCGAAATAATAAATTCCTCTCGAAGCCTTGTGCTTGAAAGCGAGGAGCTCTCTAAAATGAGTGATAGCGAGATAGCAAGCGCTCTGCCCCGACTTGCCGTTATTGCTCGCGCTCTGCCACAGGATAAAAGCCGACTCGTGAGAATATCGCAGGAAGCAGGACTTGTTGTTGGTATGACGGGCGACGGTGTAAACGACGCCCCCGCCTTAAAGCGTGCCGACATAGGCTTTGCTATGGGAAGCGGTACGAGTGTTGCAAAGGAAGCGAGCGATATTATAATCGTTGATAACAACCTCTCCTCGATAAGCAAAGCCGTGCTCTATGGAAGAACTATTTTTAAGAGCATACGCAAATTTATTACTCTTCAGCTCACAATGAACCTTTGTGCCGTCGGAATTTCTATGATAGGGCCGTTTATTGGCTTCGACTCACCTGTTACAGTAGTGCAGATGCTTTGGATAAATATCATAATGGATACGCTTGGCGGTCTTGCCTTTGCGGGTGAAGCACCCGACGAAAGATATATGCGTGAAAAGCCCAAAAAGCGCGACGAGGCGATACTTAACAAGTATATGATAAGTCAGATCGCCCTCTCGGGAATATTCACCGTGGGTCTTTTCGTAGCCTTTTTGCTCTGCCCATCGATAACCTCAAAATTCAGAATGTCAGTCGATCACGCATATCTATTGAGCGCATTTTTCGCTTTGTTTATATTCTCCTCCGTGTTCCACTGCTTTAATGCCCGTACAGACCGAATTTTGCTCTTCAAGGGGCTTTACAAGAACAAGACGTTCATATTTATTATGGCGCTGATACTCACGGTACAAATACTTTTTATCTATCTTGGCGGCTCGGTGCTCCGTACCGTACCTCTGACGCCCGACGAGCTGAAAATAACCTTTTTGCTCTCGCTCACGGTATTCCCCGCCGACCTCTTGAGAAAGTTCGCACTGCGCTTGATAGGCAAGAAAAAAGGCTTTTAATAAAAAAATCCCCCGCCATTCAGATGCATAAGCACCAACGACGGGGGATAATTAATGCTATTAAGCCGTTTGCGAGTTGTCGATCACTTCAACGTTGAAGCCGAACAAAAATTCAACAATTACTAATCTTTTAAGCCATTTATTATTTGAAGATTTGTGGTGTATTGAGATAAACTGGGATCGCCAATTTGAGTAAACGTTACAGCAACAGTTGTTAATACGTAAGGCTTACCGTTTTTAACAAACAATTTTTGTTGCCCAATATCACAAGACAAAAGTTCAAACTCCGGTTTTAGATTATCCTTAACATATCTTTTTAAATTATTTTCAATCGCAACTGATGAATTCAACAGTAATTGAAA
This sequence comes from Eubacteriales bacterium, assembly GCA_045614065.1. Classification (GTDB taxonomy): domain Bacteria; phylum Bacillota; class Clostridia; order Oscillospirales; family CAG-272; genus HGM12713. The sequence continues at coordinate 4,939 of JAZLCC010000027.1, forward strand.
TTCATCAATTTTATAGTCAAAATCATAAATTTCCAATAAAAATGTTTTATTACTATTAAAAATAGCAGAAATATGATTCCCAGTTTGCACGGAATCAATAGATTGTGTGAAAAAGAAATAACGGCTACTGATCGTTCTATTTTCGTTTTCAAGCAAAAAGCCATTTTCTACACGGCTTCTGATTCCCGATTCCGAGGTATAATAAC
>JAZLCC010000028.1:0-15226 GCA_045614065.1 Eubacteriales bacterium
CCTCATCGGTTACGGGAGCAACCTCTTTTTCAACCTTGATTCCAAAATAATCCTTGATCTCAACGTCAGGCTTTACGTAAACCTTTGCAGAAAGAACAAGGCCGTTCTCGTCGATAGAAACAACGTCGAACTCAGGCTGACCTACTGCATCGAGCTTAGACTCCTCAAGAGCCTCGGTGTAAGCCTCGGGAATAAGATCGTTAATAGCATCCTCATAGAAAACGCCTGCACCGTACATCTTCTCGATAATAGCTCTGGGAGCCTTACCCTTTCTAAAGCCGGGCACAGAAATATTCTTTGCCTGCTTGCGATAAACAGCGCTTACAGCAGCGTTGAATTTCGCACTGTCAACAGAAATATGTAACTCATATCTGTTCTTTTCGATGTTCTCTGTTTTAATTAAACTCATTTCAGTTTAACCTCCATAAAATTTATATTTTCACATCTTATATATTGTACTTGTTTTTATATATTTTGTCAATAGATTTTGACGTTTTTTCATATTATCTGCGGAAGAAAATCAATAAAATCAGCAGAAATCATTTTAAATTTTATACCCTCGTATTCAAAAAGCGAGGGACAGTTATATGTTCCGTGTATATGACCAAAATATACCCTCGAAATACCATATTCAAGAAGAAGATCAATTATCTCTCTGCAGACAAAATCATTCCAAACAGGAGGGAAGTGGAAAAACGCTAATATCTCCTTGTTGTTGCTTTCTTGAAGAGACTTTGCTGCGTCAAGAGACATTTTAAGACGAATTTTTTCACGATTTAAAACCTTTTCATAGTCCGCATTCACAACGCTTTGCGGTTGAACGGTTTTATCCACAAACCATCCGCGAGAGCCTGCCAAAATATAATCTTCTGCTTCAATTGCTCCGTTATAGAGTATATTTAAGGTGTCAAGCGAGTTAGCTTCAAAAAATGTATTCATTTTTTTGATAGTGCTCCACCAAAAATCGTGATTACCCTTCATAAGTATCTTTTTTCCGGGGAGATCGTTTATCCATTTAAGATCGTGAATGGCATCCTCAAGAGTAAGTGCCCATGAAATATCACCCGGAACGATAACGATGTCGCTTTCGCTTACTACTGCGGACCAATTGTTTTTCAATCGCTGAATATAATTTTTCCATTTATCGCCAAAGACTTCCATTGATTTTTGATTTGTTAAAACGTCAAGATGAAGATCTGATATTACAAAAAGCGCCATCGATATCTCCTTTCAAAAAGATTTAAAATTGGTGCGCATAAAATTTGCTTAAGGGTTAATAATATTGTTACCACCAAAGATCAAGGAGGATTTAAAATGAATCAGAATGAAAAAAACTCAAGCAAGAAATGCGGTTCTAAGGGCCATATAAACGGCATCTGTTGCAACGTTAAGAACTGCGTTCACCATGATTGCGACACTTACTGTACAGCAGAGCAGATAGCTGTTGGTCCCAGCAGTGCAACCTGCAGTGCAGAAACCGTTTGCGCTACCTTTAAAGAACGCAAGTAATTAAACAAAATACAATGGGGGCTTTGCGTTTAGCACTTTGCATCTAAATGCCAAGCCCCCAAATCTTTTGTCTTGATTACATAAATTTGTAAACCTCGTCAAGCATTGCGTCAGATTCGATAACGGTATCAAAATTGATGTTTCTCTTATCAAGATCACGCAAAGGATAAGAAATTTCAGTGTTTGTAAGAGCCGAAAGCTCATCAAGAGCGGCGGTTCCATCGGATGCAATTTTATCTGTGAGAGATTTGTAAACGTCTGCCGCAAACTTATAAGGGCTTGCAGTGGATACAACAACCATAGGCTTGTTATCTCCGCTATCGTTTACGTATTTCTCAGCGCAATTAAACGCAACCGAGGTATGAGTATCAGCAAGATATCCATATTCCTCGTATACCTTGCGAAGCGTTGCCGCGGTTTCATCCTCGTTGGCAAAATATCCAACAAAGTTTGCGTTGATAGCGTTTTTGGTTTCTGCGCTTACCTCATATCTACCAAGCTCATTAAGCTTCTTCATGCAATCTGCGGTCTCTGCGGTACCAGCAGTAAAGTAAAGAAGTCTTTCAAGATTGCTTGAAATGAGTATATCCATAGAGGGCGACATAGTGAGGTGGAATGCACGGTTCTTATCATAAGCACCCGTATTTATAAAGTCCGTAAGGATATTATTCGCATTCGATGCGCAAACCATCTTATCAATGGGAAGACCCATCACTTTTGCAAGATAAGCCGCAAAAATATTACCAAAGTTACCCGTGGGAACGCAAACGTTTATCGTATCTCCAAGCTTGATTTCTCCTTTATTAAGAAGATCGCAATAAGCAGAGAAGTAGTAAACTATCTGAGGAGCAAGTCTACCCCAGTTAATAGAGTTAGCGCTTGAAAGAATATAAGAATTTTCAAGAAGCTTTGCTTTTGCATCGGGATTCGAGAATATTTTCTTTACGCCTGTCTGAGCATCGTCAAAGTTTCCTTTGATTGCGCATACGTTTACGTTATTACCCGTTTGCGTAACCATCTGAAGCTTTTGAACCTTGCTTACGCCGTCAACGGGGTAGAATACCATAATCTTAACTCCGTTTACATCCTTGTGGCCTTCAAGTGCCGCCTTACCGGTATCACCTGAGGTAGCAACAAGAATAAGCGCAGTGTTTTTTTCTCCCGTCTTTACAAGAGCGCGGGAGAGTAATCTTGGCATAATTTGTAACGCCATATCCTTAAATGCGGCGGTAGGACCTTTCCAAAGTTCAAGGGAATATGTGTTATCCTTAACCTTTTTTAAGGGCGCGGCACCTTCTGGGAAAGAGCTCTCGCAGTAAGCGTTGTTTGCGTCCTCGAGCAACTCCTCGTAAGTATAATCCGAGAGATACATGGAAAGTATCGTAGCAGCTCTTTCGGCATAGGACATTTTTGCTATATTAGCAATATCGTCAAGCGATACGACAGGTACGCTATCGGGAACGAAAAGTCCGCCGTCTGCCGCAAGACCGTTTTTAATGACCTCTGAAGCTTTAAAAAGCTTTTTTTCGGGATCTCTCGTACTAAAGAACATCATAATTGGAACACCTCATTTATTTTTATATTTTTAAATCGTTATTTATACGCCAAAGGCGTTTTCTATATGGTTAATTTCGAGTAGAGTACGGCTTTCTTTATCAAGATATACCTCGATAACATCAAAGCGCGGTTGGTACTTGTTCATTTTAGGGCTTGAACGAAGAAAGCCCCTTGCGGCTTCAACGGTACGTTTTCGTTTTGATTTTGTTACCGCATCAGCAGGTCTGCCGAACGGAGAATAAAGATCGCTTTCTACACTGCGTGTTTTTACCTCAACAAAAACAATAAACCTATGCTTTTTATCAAGTGCAACTATATCAAGCTCATTATGTGATACGTGCAAATTGTTTTCTAAAATTTTATAGCGATTCTTTTTTAGATATTTACAAGCAAGACGCTCGCCAAAATCTCCTATATCCTTTGTTGTCATCATCAGTTATCCAAAAAACGAATGAATTTTTTGCGGTAGATAGAAGGCTCGGCACCGTGTAAACGAATAAGCTCCATATGCTCCTTCGTTCCATAGCCCTTGTGTTTCGCAATATTGTATTGCGGGAACTGCTTGTCCATTTCAATGCAAAGTCTATCACGAGTAACCTTCGCAAGAATCGATGCCGCAGCAATTGAAGGCGATATTGCATCTCCGTGAACAACGGGACGAGCATTAATAGGAAAATCTCTTGCGATATTTCCGTCTACTAAAGCAAAGTCTGCCTTAATGGGCAAATTATTTACCGCCCTTCGCATAGCGTTCATTGTTGCCGCAAGAATATTTGTATCATTAATTTCCTCTACTGAACCTTGCTCGATAGAAAATGCTATAGCAGATTCACAAATTATATCAAAAAGCTTTTCTCGTTTCTTTTCGGTAAGCTTTTTTGAGTCGTTAAGACCCTCTATGTAAAGTCCGCAGGGAAGTATAACTGCGGCGGTAACAACAGGACCGCACAATGGGCCTCTGCCTGCCTCATCAACACCGCACACAGCCTTGAAGCCTTGTTCATAAAGCTCGTTTTCAAGCGTATATTCAAGCATATCAAACCTCGTCAGTACTATTTTTTTGGGCACTTGGAATATCAAGTGATATTCTACCTATTTTTCCCGCTCTAAACTCGTCAAGAAGCATGTTTGCGGTCCTTTCGGTATCTATTTCGCCACCCGAAATGCAAAAACCGCGTTTCCTTCCTATAAGCTTTAAAAGCTCGTAGTCGTCAAGCTCGTCCAAAGAGGGAATAGCTTCCATTTTATATCTTGCGCAAAGCAGGGAAGGATAGACCTCTCGCAATCTTCGGCACAATATCATTGCAATAGACTCGATATCAAGGATATCGTCCTTTATGGCACCTGTAACGGCGAGATTCTCGCCAACTGCTTGATCCTCGAATTTAGGCCAAAGAACACCCGGCATATCAAGAAGCATTATACCGATATTTGTTGTTACCCATTGCTTATTAAGCGTAACACCGGGGCGATTCTCAACCTTTGCCTTTTTGTTGCCCGAAATTTTGTTTATAAGCGAGGATTTCCCCACGTTGGGTATACCAACGACCATAGCCTTTAAAGAACGTCCCTGCATGCCTTTTTCTTCGTAACGCAAAAGCTTGCTTTCACAAAGCTTACGAATAGCGGGAGCAATCTTTTGCAAGCCTTGACCGCTTATACAGTCTGTTTCTATGCACACGGTATTTTCCTGTGTGTATAGATCAATATATTTTTTGGTAACCATAGGGTCTGCTAAGGAAGCCTTGTTCAAAAGAATTATTCTTGGCTTACCCTCACAAAGCTTTCTGATTTCGGGGTTTTGTGAGCTGTACGGTATTCTCGCATCAAGAAGTTCTATAACCGCATCAACGTTTTTTAAATTTTCCGAAATAAGTCTGCGGGTCTTAGCCATATGACCCGGAAACCATTGAATTACCTGAGACGGCATAGCACACTCCTTTCAAATTTTTAATGTTTTACTGTTTATTGCACCGTGCCAAACTTATCGAATGGCATAAATCTCAAAACAACCTTGCCAAGCACAAGTCTTGAATCAACACAGCCGAGCTCTCTGCTATCGAGAGAGTTGAGTCGGTTATCTCCCATAACGAAGATTTCACCCTCGCCAACAACGTAAATGTTTTTGTTTTCATCTATTCTTTGATAACGTCCGAGCGATCCGTATGAGAGATCATAATTAACGTAATCCTCATCAAGGACCTCTGAGGTGCCGTCTGCGTGTCTAACGGTTACCGTCATTCCGTCCGAGAAGTGCTCAAATTCAACGGTATCACCCGAAAGGCCTATAACACGCTTTACGATAGGCTTGTTAAGGTCTCCGCTTTCGTGAATAACAACGATATCGTTATAGTTGGGCTCGTAAAAAAGATCCCAAACTATAACTCGTTCGCCGTTATTAAGCGTTTTTAACATTGAATCGCCGTCAACAATGCAGGATCTGCACGCAAAAGAAAATATAAGAATGATTATAGCAAAGAATATAACGACAAGCTCAACTTGTTCAAGAAGACCTTTTGTAAAACCGCTTTTTTGTGGTTGTTTTTTTATTTTTTTCTCATTTGAACTATTCATTTTAAGTACCTTTTACTTAAAAATCAATATTATTTAACAAGAATATCCATAAGGGTATGGCCCTTATCGATGTAATTGTTTGTAGCCTCTGCTGTAAACTCGTTAAATGTTTCAACACCATCTACGTCCTCGAGTGAGGAATAGATAAAGAACGGAACGGGAGTAATCGAGTGAGTTCTTATAGCCAAAGGAGTGGGATGGTCGGGAAGAACCATTATTTTGAAATCTTCTCCGCTATTCTTCAAATATTCATACACGGGTGCCAAAATCTTTTTATCAATAAGCTCGATGGAAAGAACCTTGTTATCAATTTCGGCTCTATGACCGCATTCATCGGGACCTTCAACGTGAACGTAAACGTAATCTGCGCCATCCTTGAAAGCCTGAATTGCAGCATTTGCCTTGCCATCGTAGTTGGTGTGTACGTTACCCGTGGCACCCTCAACGTCTATAGAGCGCATCTCGGCGCAAAGACCAATACCCTTGATAAGATCAACTGCAGATATAACTACACCATTAAGTCCCCATTTTTCCTTAAAAGAGGGGAGTTGAGGCTTTTTTCCGGGACTCCAGAGCCATGCAGAGTTAGCAGGCTTTAAGCCCTTTTCTTTTCTTGCTATGTTAACAGGATGATCTTTTAAAATCTCATAGCTGCGTTTCATAAGATTTAAAAACTCTTCGCCACCATTTTCTATCTTAGGAAGATATTCTCCTATACGCTTGCCGAGAATATCGTGGGGACGAGTAAAATCATACTTGTCGTTGCCATTCTTCCAAATCAAGCAGTGGCGGTAGCTGATACCGGTATAAAACTTTCTAATTTCATCTCCCATATCAGCTTCAAGTGCCTTGATAAGCTCATCAGCCTCTGCGGTAGATATTTCATCTGCGCTATGATCAAGAATAATCTGATCCTCGTAAGCGCCCCCATTTTCGGTAAGGGTAACTACGTTGCAGCGGTAAGCCGTCTCATCATCGGCCATTTTGATACCAATGCTGAAAGCTTCAAGCGGAGAGCGTCCTTTAGAATATATCTTGGGATCAAAAGAAAGAATAGCCATATTAGCAGTATCGCTCTCGGGAACCATTCCGTTAGGAACGTTAGATACAGTTCCCACAAAGGAACGTTTAGCCAATGCGTCCATAGTAGGCTTATCAGCCTTTTCCATGGGAGTCATATTATCAAGTTGAGGAAGCTTTTCATCAGCCATTCCATCGGGAATTAAAACTAAGTATTTCATAAATTTTATTTTAAACCTCTATAAAAATGATTTTGAATATTGTTAAATAATCATACGAAATAATTATATCACAAATCTTGTTTTTTTACAATAAATTTTGTTAAAAAAGATTGAAAAAAAAGCGCTTTTATGGTATCATTTAATATAGTTGTTAAATAAAAAACATCGCAGTGCATCGGTGCTGCGACGTTTAAAATATTTATAATTGCAAATGCTATGCAATTAGCGCACAAATTGCACGCATAATGATGATTAATAAAGTAATCATCATGTAGATATTGCATTAGACATCAAACTTGTAAGATACCTTTTCGGATTCCCTTAATTATACAAAATATGCATTTTGTATAATTTTATAGATGTCAAAAGGTAACGCTCTTTTGTTTGATCTATACTCGAATATAACCATTATTGTTGCAATTTAATCCTTATTAGGAGCTTTTATTATGATTACTTCCCTTGGATTTGATACCATTCTAATTCACTATGGTGCCTTCAGTAATGATATCACATCGGCTTTCGAGCTACTATATCCGCTTGGAATCAAAAATTACATATTTTTGGTCGATTACGATCCAACATTCGATTCTATACCTATCTTAAAGGCGCGTCTTAAGGAGCTTAAAAAATTATACTCCGATACTTCATCTCACAATGTTAAAATTAAATGCGCTTTGAATATGCATATTTGTAACGGATCGGCATTTAATCCTTCAATCGATCAGATCTATGCTAACAAAAAATCCAAAGCGTTATTTATATCTTTACCCTTATTCGCAGATATCAATTATCAATCCATTGCGCTCGATGTAAATCATATTTTATACAAAAAATCAGCATTGCCTATAATGACAAGCTTTGATAAAATTCTCGAATCTACAAATTATGATTTTTGTTCAAAATTTGTTCATAACTCCAAAATTGGACTTGGTGTTGATATAAATTATCTCTTAGCGCCTAAAAATCAAAGTCTTTTTAACGATGTTATAAAAAGCCGTTCTTTGATCATGCCGAGCATTTCACATGATATATCGAACTATGCAGGAATCAAGGCATCTACCGAGTTTATTATCGATCAATATGGCAAGAAATCATATTATGCCATTTGCTCACAAATTAACAAGTGCTCAACGAAGATATTATAAAATTATACTTCCCTATTCCTATTTTCATATTTTGCGCGCGTTGCTTCGCCGCCTCTAATATGTCTCTCACTCTTGTTTATTTCGAGTATTTCCTTTACCCGCAAGTAAAGCCCATTATCAACCTCTTTTAAAACCTGTGTTACGTCTTTATGTACTGTGCTTTTGCTAATTCCAAAGGATTTTGCAACTGCTCGCACGGTGGCTTTATTATCAACCAAATAATTTGCAAGTATAACACATCTTTCCTCTATTGAGTATACGTATAACCCTTTCACAGCTTCACTCCAAAAATATTTTACTTTTATAAAATTCTATGATGAAGCTTTTGTGATTATTATTGAAATGGAGATTTTTATGCAAAAAGAAACTGAAAAATTCAATAATTCCGATGTTTTTGAGGGTATGCCCTCGATATCTGCGGTCATCAACTCCATAATCAACAAAACCACTGATAGAAAAATAATTTCGGTGTACGTTGATAAAAATAAAAAGCAATCAAAGAAAAAGGAAATAGGATTTCTTACCTACAAGGCAAAGGAGCTTAATTTTAGCCTTGATTTTGTTGATGAATCGGTTATCGCACCGTTTACAACAGGAAACTCACACGGCGGAATAATAGCATTTTGTACGTCGAGAACGCTTCCCTCTTTAAGCTATGATTCTATATCCTCAAATGGGGTATATTTTATGCTTGACGGTGTTGAGGATCCTTATAATTTTGGTTATTCGATACGCTCTATTTACGCTTCGGGCGCAGACGGAATAATTGTAGGCGAGCGAAATTGGATGGGCGTTGCGGGTGTTGTAGCTCGCTCTTCTGCAGGTACGTCAGAGCTTATAAATATGCAGGTCTCGGATACAATCAGTGCAATTGAAATTTTCAAGAAACGTGGTTATACCGTGGTCTGCGCAGGAATTCGTGATTCAAAATCGCTTTTTGAGATTGAACTAAAAAAGCCCTTGTTGGTAATACTCGGTGGCGAAAAACGCGGAATCTCAAGAGAAATTCTTGACAAGGCTGATGAAATAGTTCGTATAGATTACGGTCGTGATTTTAATGGCTCACTCTCAACCGCGGCATCAACGGCAATTTTTGCATTTGAAATATTACGCAAAACCAGTGAAAAATAAGCGATAATATTTGTTTTATTTACTATTTGTTAAAAATATTATGTTATAATTATGCGATACATAATTTAAGGAGCACTTATGAAAAGAAAATTTGCTGTTATTGGTGTCGGAAACATGGCGAAATCCATCATTTCGGGCATCACATCAAATGATATTCCGGTTTCCGACTTTTATCTCTATGATAAATTTTCCGACGCTTGCCGCGGATATAAGGATATAGATAGCTTTTCAATCAAAGAAAGCATCAAGGATGCGGTTGAAAATGCGGACTGTGTGTTACTTTCCGTTAAGCCTCAAAACTACTCAGAGGTTCTTGAGGAAATAAAGAACGTTACGAATTATGACAAAAAGCTTTATATCTCAATCGGCGCGGGAATCACCTCAAAAAGCGTTTCCGATGCTCTTGGCGGCGCATCGGTAGTAAGAGTTTTGCCAAATCTTCCTATGACCATAGGTATGGGGGTTTCGGTTATATGCAGAAATGAAAAAATAAATGCCACGGATTTTGCATTTATAGAATCAGTATTTGCATCATCCGGTAGCACGCTTCTTATTAACGAAAATGATATGAATGCAATAATAGGCGTTACTTCCTCTTCCCCTGCATACGTATTTAAATTTATAAACGCAATATACCTTGGCGCAACGGCACAAGGCCTTGATTCGAACGATCTTCTTGATACAATTTGCGATATGGTGATAGGCTCTGCAACCTTACTAAAGCAATCGAGTGATACACCCGAGGAGCTTATTTCAAAGGTAGCGTCAAAGGGCGGTACGACCGAACAGGCTCTTTTAAAGCTTGACGAGGGGAGCTTTAATGAAACCATTAAGCAGGCAATGATTGCTTGCACCAAAAGAGCCGACGAGCTTGGCAAAAAATAATCAATGAAATCACACAAATAATTCGAAAGGCACGGTTTTAGCTTTGAAAGGATTAAAAAAAGAAAAGAAAAAGAAAAAATTTAAACTTTTTGATATGAATAGAGATGGTAAAGGTGTAGAAAAAAACGAGGATAATCGTCCAACGTTTCTAAACTTTTATAAGTTTCTTTTTAGAAAATTCCCACAGCTCTTGCGTCTCAACCTTTTAATGATCGTTCAGATAATACCGCTTATAGTTATAGCGGCAGTGAGCTTGTTGGGGCCTAAATCTCCCACAATGTCAAACGTTATGTTTGCACCGCTCTTCGGTTTGGATCAAGCATCGGGCGGCGGTGTAGTATCGTCTGCCCTTGATCTCTCTTCTATACAAATGGGATATCCTGTGTTTAGCCCCGCCGTAATAATTACCGTAATAATTCTTTGCGTCATTATGGCAATAACCTGGGGTTGGCAGAACGTTGGCGCTACCTACGTATTAAGAGGTCTCGTACGTGGAGATCCCGTGTTTGTTTTCTCCGATTTCTTCTACGCTATCAAAAAGAACTTAAAGCAAGGCTTTTTCCTTGGCTTAGTAGATTTTATAATAAGCGCAGTTTTAGTAGTTGATTTTTCATATTTTATTCAAAGATTAAATTCCTTCGGTCTTGAATTTATGTTTTTCATAACCGTTGGTTTGATAATTCTTTGGATCATGATGAGATTTTATATCTACAACCTTCTTATTACTTTTGACATCAAGATATTTAAGCTTATGAAAAATTCGCTTATATTCTCGGCACTCGGTATTGGAAGAAATCTTCTTGCGTTTTTCGGTATAGCACTTCTTACCGTATTCCATGCATTCCTCATTGTATGGATGATACCTATGGGTGTATCCATACCGATAATACTTCCATTCTTCTACTTGTTGGCAACGGGAGCATTTATGGGCTGCTACGCAGCATATCCTGTTATCGATAAATATATGATAGCTCCGTATGCTGATGAAGAGAGCGAAGAAGATTTCATTTATTTTAAAGAAAACGAGGATGCAGAAGAAAGCGAAGAAGTTTCTTCTGAAGATTAAAATTAATAATAAAAAAGAAATGACTCTTGACTGCGTTTTTTACTCGCAATCAAGAGTCATTTCGCTTCACTCTTGATATCTAACATCCTTTGTTATCCTCTCTTTCTATTAGATTTTTTGAATCTTTTTTTGAACCGCACTCGCATCTATGTAAAGCGTAACACCGCCGTGTTTTTCTTCCTATGCTCTTGCTAAGGAAAACTTATTGTTTGTAAAACTCTCTAACGGTTCTTTTTTAAGATTCAAATCCTACTTTTTCATCGGAATGTCCTACCTTTCATTTTATTGGGTTAAGTTTACTATCACGTTCTCATTGGAGTAATCCAGCCTTTCTTATTATTAAGTGTGATCTAACTTAGTTTCCCATTGGAGGTTTCCATCCTTTCTCCTCTTCTTCACTTGTATTATATCACATAAAACAACCTTTTGCAATTGACAAATTATAAAAACTTTACAATTATTTTTTGTTTATTAGGTAGAATTTGTGCATTTGCACGAACAAAATATCCAAAACCTCTTTACAAGCCTTCAAAAATATGATATACTGATTATGTTGTGGTGCTAAAATACAATAAAGAGAGAACCAATCGGATTAAAACCGATCGGTTCTCTCTTCTTTTTTGTCTTATTTAAGCTTCACGTTTAAGGATGTGAGCTTTGTCGATGACGCCTTTAATTTTCCGTCAACGTAAACGAAAAGTCCCTTGCCGTTCTTATAATGATTACCGTCTTCATCGTAAATGATCGTTATATCGTGGCCGCGGTAGCTTACGTTCCCGAGCATAAAGTATTCCAGATCACCCTTTTCAAGCAACGGATTGATTGTAACAACGTTATCGTTATCGGCAGGTCGTATGCCCGCAAGACCCGTAATAACCAAATCGGTATAGCTTGAATGATTGTAATGTATGCTTCTATCCTTATCGATGATCCAATTTCCTGTAAGAGGGTTGAGCGATTCGGATATCCAAGGATATCCCTTATCATACTGAGATTGAGTGTAGGTCTTCAAGAGATCAAACCAATCCCCTTTGTCAAAAGAATTATTGTTCTTATAATTGTTCAACAAATTAGCCGACGCAGTTAACGTTTGAGAGGTTGCAAATGGCCAAGAAGGGCCGTCCCATCTGCATCTATCATCTATTATCGACATAAATTTGGAATCTCTCTGCTCTGCGGTCGTGGGACCATATTCCGCAGCAAAGCCATTGGTGTCAAGCAATTGCGCAAATGCCACTGAGTATTCCGCTTCATCATAAGGAAGATTAAAATACCACGGAACGTAGCCGATAAGCTCACGAACGTTTACAGATTTACCGATTGTAGAAATCGTCTCAAAGAATTGCTCATTCTCATTCCAAAGCTTCTCCATTACGTTTTTACGCAACGCTTCAGCTTTGTTTTTGTATTTTTCAGAGGCAGAGCTATTGCTGATCATTGTAGCAATTTTATTAAGTGCCACTGCGTCGCCGTACATATAACTGTTTATAGTCGGACGAACTCCGTCTCCGCCTATACCGTTTTCCATTCCGTCGCGATCTGCAATCTGCTTATAGAGTCCTAATGAAGAAACGTAGTGCGATTTTTCCCAAGCCGCATAGTTTGCATCGAGGGACGTGAAATGCTCGGTAAGCTCTTGCTTATCACCAGTTACAAGATAACGGTTGTAATAAGCATCTGCTATAGGAAAACTATAAAGACGTGGATTTGCGCCGTCTATAAACCAAAAATCCGAATAAGAGTCGAGATATTTTGTGTCGCGTATCCAACGTCCCTCGTAATAATGATGCCCTGCAGGGCAAGAGATCGAGTTGTAGAGTCCGCTCCACCAAACGTTAGGCAAAAACTCGGAAATTATAAATCCATTCCATTCATCGGTTATTTTGCGGATATTATTCCTATAAGTAAGCCATCTATAGTAATATATCTGCAAAAGCTCCTCGTCGTCGCAGTCGAAATATGGAATGTTCTTTTGGAACCAAGCGTTAAATTGCTCAACGTGCTTTTTAGTAGGTGCTTTGTCTGCCAAAAAGTTAGATATTTTATTTTGACATTCGCCTTTGTTGTCTGCAACGGCAATCACGAATCTATATTCCGCGCTCTTCCCTGCGCCTAATGTGAATTTTTTCGAGGTTCCGTTTGCGTCGCTGCCATATTTAATATATCTGTATCCGAACTTTTCCTCGTTTACGCCCTTATTCGGAGAGGTTGAAAGCTCAACCGACAAAGATTCGTTTGTGTTATTCTTAAAGGTGAGATAGCTAACAACAAGATCATTTTCGGTTATATATTTTTTCTCTTCTATGGTAACACCTGCGGGAACTATAGTAGTTTTCTCGGTCTTTCCAAAAACGTAAAGCTCGGTAATTCCGATAGCCTTGTTATCCTTTGGAGTTAAAACAACTCGAATAGCCGTCGTTTTAACCGCATCAAATCTTAATTCGGTAGCAACGGTGCGCGCAAAAGGCGAGCAGGTTGAGTTTTTAACGGGCACCCATTTTTGACCGTCGTAATACTCAGCAACCATCGCCTCGGGGCGCAATGTGTTACCCTGATCGTCATAAAAATAAACGTCAATAGCGCCACAAGTTACCGTCTTGCCAAAATCAAAGGTAATGATCTCGTTTTGAGTGCGTGGCGGATTTACATAATTCGACCAACGGCTACGGGGATTATCGGTGTAGCTTATCACTCCGTCGGTAAGATGCTTAAGATTATCATATTGCGAGGTAAAGCTTGCGCTGACCGTCGCCTCGGGCGTAATATTAGCATAGCTTTTTTCCGACTCGTAAAGCGAAGAAACGTGGCTTGGCATCCAAGTTGCGGACGTGGGCGTGATGCTTCCACCGTTTAATTTGACAGTTATAGGAAGCCCTATTCCCTGCGAATTACCCGTTGCAAGTACAGTGCCGTTCTCAAATCCCCATCCCTTGGTATATAACGAGAATAACCCCTCGCTAAATGCGGTGGGAACGCCCTTGGTGTAGGGGCGCTCGAGTAATTTATCAATATCGATGCTATCAATAACCGATACGTTTAATTTGCTATTATTAATTTTATCCGTTGATTTAGTATTTTCGGTTTGCATATCACTTTCTCCGTTTTCGCTTCCGTTATTATAAATATCGTCGGTATCAGATCCGCTTTCAGCCTTTTTGCAAGCCGCTAAGGTCGATAAGCAAGTAACGGTTATTAATATCAGCGCAATTATTCTATTCTTCACAAAGCCTCTCCCTCTACGTAAAGTGAAACTCTTTTCCACAAATCCACGTCAACAAGTCCTTGTGTTGTCATTTTTAACTTTGGTATAACGGGTAGACTAACGAATGCCATATTCATAAAGGGCGCTATTTCGGGAGGAACGCCGAGTTCGTAAACCGCAGAACGCACGTTTTCGTTCTTCTTGGCAATTTTCTCTGCAGGCTCATTCGTCATAAGACCACCGATAGAAAGTGGCATATCGGCGATAATTTTGCCATCACAAACAACGACGTTGCCGCCGTTATTACGAATATGATTTGCCGCAACCGTCATATCGTCATTATTGGTTCCAATTACGATTATATTGTGTGAATCGTGCGATATCGAGGATGCAATAGCTCCATTTTTTAAGCCTATTCCGTTAATAAAGCCAAGACCTATATGCCCCGTTCCATTATGGCGCTCGATAACCGCAAGCTTTAGAATATCACGCTCTGTATCGATACCGTTGTTTTTGTTCCAATCTATTTCAATTTGAAGCTCTTCCGTAATAAGCTCTCCCAAAAGCACCTTGATAACGCGGCATTTAGGAGCGCTCGCCTCTATGTAGAAATCCTTAGGCGCAAGCTCGTTTAAAATGAATGAATTTTGTACCTTTCGCAAAACCTCAGTCGAAACGCAAGGCTCGCAAAAAGGCTTTATTTCATTGTTTTCAACTATTAATTTTCCGTTTAAATAAACGTCCTTGATATCAACGTTGTCAAGATTGTCGAGCACCAAAAAATCCGCCTTATACGCAGGCGCTATTGCGCCAACGTAGGAAAGTCCAAAGTATTGCGCTGCATTAAGCGTTGCCATTCGAATGGCAACCGTTGCGGGCTTGCCAAAAGCAATAGCCTTGCGCACAATATTATCAA
>JAZLCC010000029.1:0-7753 GCA_045614065.1 Eubacteriales bacterium
CTTGTACCGTGAAGATGGAGATCGAGGTCGAGGGAAAGAAAGAGCCTTGGCTGCTCCTCTTTAAGAATGAAACGCACAATCATCCCACAGAGATCGAGCCCTTCGGCGGCGCGGCGACCTGTATCGGCGGTGCGATCCGTGACCCGCTTTCCGGACGTTCCTACGTTTACGCGGCTATGCGTATCACCGGCGGTGCAGATCCCCTCGTTCCCGTTTCCGAAACCATTCCCGGCAAGCTTCCTCAGCGTAAGATCGTGACCACTGCTGCCGCAGGTTATTCCTCCTACGGTAACCAGATCGGTCTTGCAACCGGTCAGGTTGACGAGCTTTATCACGACGGCTACGTTGCAAAGCGTATGGAGATCGGCGCAGTTATAGCGGCGGCTCCTGAGAAGAACGTTAGACGCGAGGTTCCTTGCGACGGAGATATAATTATTCTTCTTGGCGGAAGAACGGGACGCGATGGTTGCGGCGGTGCTACGGGTTCATCGAAATCTCACACCCTCGATTCGCTTCAGTCCTGCGGCGCAGAGGTACAAAAGGGTAATGCTCCCGAGGAGCGAAAGCTTCAAAGATTGTTTAGAAACGGAGAGGCTACACGTCTTATCAAGCGTTGCAACGATTTTGGCGCAGGCGGCGTATCGGTTGCTATCGGCGAGCTTGCTGACGGAATTGAAATAAATCTTAATGCCGTTCCCAAAAAGTATGAAGGACTTGACGGAACCGAGCTTGCAATCAGTGAGTCTCAGGAGAGAATGGCTGTTGTTGTTGAGAGCAAGGACGTAGAGCGCTTTAAGGAGATTGCAGAGCTTGAAAATCTTGAGGCAACCGTTGTTGCAAGAGTTACCGAGCTTCCTCGTCTTGTTATGAAGTGGAATGATACCGTTATAGTTGATATTTCACGTGAATTTCTTAATTCCAACGGCGCAGAAAAGCATATAAACATCGAGGTTAATGCACCCGAGAGCTTTGGTAAAAAGATAGACGGCAATTTCTCGTCGCTTATGAGTGAGCTCGCAAATGATCTTAACGTTTGCTCAAAGCGCGGTCTTTCCGAGCGCTTCGATTCTACCATAGGTGCGGGTAGCGTTCTTATGCCTTTTGGCGGTAGAAATCAGAGCACACCTACTCAGGTAATGGTAAATAAGGTTTCGGTAGAAAAGGCTGATACCGATACCTGCTCCTTTATGTCTTGGGGCTATAATCCCTTTATTTCAGAGAAGAGCCCTTACCACGGAGCATATCTTGCGGTTGTAGAATCGGCATCTAAGCTTATTGCGGGCGGTGCGGATTTCAGTGATACATATCTTACCTTCCAAGAGTATTTCGAGAAGCCTCGCAAGGAAGCAAAGCGTTGGGGCAAGCCTCTTGCCGCTTTGCTCGGAGCATTCAAGGCACAAAAGGATCTTGGAATTGCCGCAATCGGCGGTAAGGACTCAATGAGCGGAAGCTTTGAAAATATCGACGTTCCACCGACTCTTGTTTCCTTTGCGGTAACAACGGGCAAGCTTAACACTGTAACGAGCGCAGAATTTAAACTTCCTTTCAGTAAGGTCGTTTGGTTGCGTCCCGAGTATGATATCAACGGATTGCCCAACAAGGATTCGCTCCTTGATGTATATGCAAAGGTATCATCGCTCACAAAGAACAATAAGGCTCTTGCAGTATATACGCCTACCTATGGCGGCGTTGCTGAGGCGGTAATGAAGATGTGCTTCGGTAACGGAATTGGCTTTAAGTATGCCGAGGAAATTACTCTTAACGATATATTTGGATATTCCTACGGCTCATTTATTGTAGAGCTTGCAGATGGAGCTGATTTGGATGGAGCTGTTGTGCTTGGTGCCACCACTGCAAAGGCGGAGATAGCATTCTCTAGCGAGGCGGTTGCGCTTGATTCTATATACAAGGAATACGAAAGCGTTCTCGAGAGCGTATATCCCACTAATGCAGCTGAATCTAAGAGCGAAATTCCCGCATTCTCTTATGACGGCGAGAAATCTGCTCCCGCAATCATCAAGTGTGCAAAGCCTAAGGTTCTTATTCCTGTATTCCCCGGCACTAACTGTGAATACGATTCTGCAAAGGCGTTCGAAAGAGCGGGTGCAGAAACCGAGATATTCGTTATTAACAACCTCTCTGCTATGAAGGTTTCCGAGTCGGTAGAGAGCTTTGTTAAGAAGATTAAGGAATCACAGATAATCTTTGTTCCCGGTGGATTTTCTGGCGGAGATGAGCCCGATGGTTCGGGTAAGTTTATAACGGCATTCTTCCGCAACGGCGCAATTAAGAACGAGGTAAATGAGCTTCTTAAGAGCCGCGACGGACTTATGTGCGGTATTTGTAACGGATTCCAAGCGCTTATCAAGCTCGGACTTGTTCCGTATGGCGAGATAATCGATACCGATGAAAATTGTCCTACGCTTACCTATAATAGCATAGGCAGACATCAGTCGAGAATAGTTCGCACGAGAATTGCATCCAATAAATCACCTTGGTTCTCAGAGGTAAAGGTTGGAGATATATATTCCGTTCCGATATCTCACGGTGAGGGTCGATTCTTGGCATCCGACGAGCTTATTCTTAAGCTTGCGGAAAACGGACAGATAGCAACGCAGTACGTTGATCTTGATGGAAAGCCTACTTCGAATATCCTTTACAACCCCAATAACTCTTGCTTTGCGGTAGAGGGAATCACATCTCCCGACGGAAGAGTGCTTGGTAAGATGGGCCATACCGAAAGATACAGTAGCGGCTTGTACTCTAACGTAGAGGGTAACTACGATATGAAGATATTTGAATCCGCCGTTAAGTATTTCAAATAATCAAATAAGTCGTTTTAAAATCAAACTCGGCTTCCTTTTGGGGAGCCGAGTTTTTTCTTTTTGCATTAAAGTTCATCGTTGAAGAATTTAAAATTTTGCAAAATTTTATTGTCAGTGTGAGAGAAAAAGCATAGTATATTAGGGAAGAGCCACGCTCTAATTTTTTAGGAGGAACGATTATGCAAGATAATAGATTTCCTTGCGGTGTTTCGGATAAATCCAAATCCGAGCACGTATCTATCGAGGCAAACAGAATTCTCGATTCCTGCAGAGATAGAGATTGTTTTGAGGACGTACGAGTAATTCTTACCGATTTTGGCAATGAGATAATAGAGCATACTACAAGCGTTCGTGCAAAGAATGCCTGTATCAGCTCTACCTACATCGCAATTGATCCGGTGAAGTTTAACAAGGGCTTTTAT
The DNA here is from genome assembly GCA_045614065.1 of Eubacteriales bacterium. Classification (GTDB taxonomy): domain Bacteria; phylum Bacillota; class Clostridia; order Oscillospirales; family CAG-272; genus HGM12713. The sequence goes on from JAZLCC010000029.1 coordinate 3,248, forward strand.
TCGGTTAGCATCAAGTTTTATGTAAAGGTAACCTTTGAGGCTTGCCTTTGCGGCGGCAGAAGTCAGGAGTTTGATGGAATTGCAGTCCTCGAAAAGAAGGTAATTCTTTTCGGCGGAGAAAGCGGTGTCAGCACCTTTAAAAGCAGCGCCGACACAAACGAGTTTTGCAAGATACCCGAGCCCTGCTGCGTAAGCAAAAATGCCCCCACGGCTATTGTGGACGTTGTTGATCCGATAATTCTTAATAGCAAGATTAAGGAAAAGGGCGAGACCTGCGGATGCTGCTGTTGCTCGTGCAACGAGATACCCGAATCGGTATGCGCGGGACTCAACGGTAACCTTATAGATGCAAACGGAAGATACTTGGCGGTTTCATTGGGTATCTTCTCGGTTGTAAGAATAGTAAGACCCGCACAGTATCTTATTACCGCAACCGAATATAGCGTGCCGGATAAGGTCTGCGTTTCTTCGCAAGAGGATAATCCTTGCGCAATATTCAAGACCATGGCATTTCCCGAGGGCGAGTTCTCAAGTGGAGAATATATTCCCACAAAGCTTGACTTGAACGGAAAGTGCAATTGCTAAACTAAAAACAATACCGCTTTATTATCGAAATTTTGGTAGTAAGGCGGTATTTTCAAGTATAATTATAGCAAAAAGAGCTATTGCACGGCTAAATGACGTAGAGTACTTAAAATATTTACTGTTTGACTGTATTTTTTTGATAAATATGTTGAAAAATCTCTTAAAATGTTATATAATATATGCGTAGTTTTTTAGTTAGGAGATGTATATGAACTATATTGATAAGTACAGCTATTGGTGCAACAACGAAAATCTTGATAAGAATGATAGAGAAGAATTGATTTCTATCAAGGATGACGAAAATGAAATTAAGGAAAGATTTTTGTACGATCTTGACTTTGGCACAGGCGGACTTCGCGGTGTTATCGGCGTTGGCACTAATAGAATTAACAAATATATCGTAAGAAAGACCACGCAGGGCTTTGCGGAGTATATCAAGAGCTTTGGTGAGGAGGCTTGCAAAAAGGGTGTTGTTATCGCACACGATAATCGTCGCTTTAGCGTAAGCTTCTGTCTTGAAACGGCAGGCGTTCTTGCCGCAAACGGAATTCAGACCTATATCTTTGATTCCTTGCGCCCCACTCCCGAGCTTTCTTTTGCAGTTCGTGAGCTTTCTGCATTTGGCGGAGTAGTTATTACGGCTTCGCACAACCCCCCTGAGTATAACGGCTATAAGCTCTATGATGAGAGAGGCTGTCAGCTTGTTGGCGAGTCTAATGATAGAGTTATTGAGGAAATAAATAAGATAACCGATCCGCTTTCTGTAAAGGCACTTTCCAAGGATGAGGCAGGCTCGCTTATTAAGGTTCTCGATGCGTCGATGGACGAGACCTATTACAAGAACGTAATGGGCATTTCCGTAACCCCCGACGTTAAGAAGGATATAAAGATAGTTTATTCTCCTCAGCACGGTACGGGTAACGTTCCCGTAAGAGAGGTTCTCTCTCGCTTGGGATATAACGTAATTCCCGTTCTTGAGCAGTGCGAGCCCGATACCGAGTTTAGCAAGACCAAGAACCCCAATCCCGAGACCGCAGAGGCTTATGAGCTTGCATTTGAATATGCAAAGAAGAATGATGCCGATATCGTTATCACCACCGATCCCGACTGCGACCGTCTTGGAGTTGCTGTTAAGAAGAACGGTGAGTACGTAAGAATGACGGGTAATCAGTCCGCTTCGGTATTGCTTAAGTACATTCTTTCACGCCGCGCAGAAATGGGAACTCTTCCTAAAAACGGTGTAATGTTTAATACCATAGTTACATCCGATCTTGGCGATAGAGTTTGCGCAGAATATGGCGTTAAGACCGAGAAGACCCTCACGGGCTTTAAGTTTATAGGTAACAAGATTTATAATCACGAGCTTTTGGGTGATGCCGAATTTGTATTTGGTTATGAGGAAAGCTATGGATGCCTTATTGCAGATTTCGTTCGTGATAAGGATGCGGTTCAGGCATCTCTTATGCTTTGCGAGGCTGCGGCATATTATAACACACAGGGTAAGACCTTGCTTGACGTTTTGGAGGAAATCTACGCAAAGCACGGCTTCTACCTTGATGCGCTTGATAACTTTGTATTCAAGGGCATTGACGGACCCGAAAAGATTGCAAATCTCGTAAACGGACTTCGCACAAATCCCCCCAAGACCGCAGGCGACGTTGCCGTGCTCGAAATGGAGGATTACAAGTCGGAGAAAATGCTTTCTCTCGGTTTCCCGAGCTCTAACGTTCTTCGCTTTATTTTGGAGGATGGAAGCTGGGTTGCAGTTCGTCCCAGTGGAACCGAGCCTAAGTGCAAGTTCTATTTCTCGGTAAGAGCAAAGGATCTTGCAGAGGCAGAGAATAAGCTCAAGGTAATGAAGGAAACTTTTGAACGCGCATAAGCATATATAGCAAAAGAGAGCCGTTTGAGTTCGGCTCTCTTCGGCTATAATAATAGTTAAAGGATTTTTAGCATATCATCTTATAAAATCTTATGAAAGGAGAATGCAATGGCAGATAAAGCAAAAATTAAATATCTTTCAAATATTCATTCTCCTAAGGATTTTAAGGAGATACCAAACGAGGAGCTCGATGCTTTGGCATCCGAGATACGCTCTGAGCTTGTCCGCGTAGTATCACAAAACGGCGGTCATCTTGCCTCGAATCTCGGTGTGGTAGAGCTTACCATGGCTATTCACAGAGTATTTGATACTCCAAAGGATCACGTGATTTTCGACGTGGGACACCAAAGCTACGTTCATAAGATGCTCACGGGCAGATATTCTCAAATAGAGAGTATCCGCAAGGCGGGCGGAATTAGCGGGTTCCCCAAAATAAGCGAGAGCGAGCACGATGCGTTTGGTGCAGGTCATAGCTCAACGTCGTTTTCTGCGGCGCTCGGATTTGCAACCGCCGATAAGCTTTGCGGCTCGGATTCCTACACGGTTGCCGTATTCGGAGACGGGGCATATACGGGCGGAATGATACACGAGGCGCTAAATAATTGTCAAAAGGATCTCAAGCTTATAATCATTCTCAATGAGAATGAAATGTCTATTTCGAAAAATATAGGTCGCTTTGCAAAAAATCTTTCAAAGCTTCGTGCAAGCGCGGGATATATGAAAACTAAGCGTGCAACCGTTAGCGTGCTTAATAAGATACCGCTCATTGGCAAGCCTCTTTTTAGGCTTATACGTTGGATAAAGGTTCATTTAAAGAATGCCTTTTACGGCTCTAATTATTTTGAGAGCATGGGGCTTACCTATTTAGGCCCTATCGACGGAAATGATTATAACGCAGTAGAAAAGCTTTTGCGCGAGGCAAAGCGACTTAATGAGAGCGTTATTATTCACGTAAAAACTCAAAAAGGCAAGGGATATGAGCCAGCCGAGGCGGAGCCTGCAAAATATCACGGAATGTCTCCCGAGGGTACCGAGGTAAATAAGAAGAGCTTTTCTGAGGTTATGGGTGAGCATCTTTCAACGGTTGCCGATAATAATGAGAAAATATGCGCAATAACCGCAGCTATGAGCGATGGAACGGGCTTGACCGCCTTTAAGGAAGCGCATAGTAATAGATTTTTTGACGTGGGAATTGCCGAGGAGCACGCTTTAACCTTTGCCGCAGGACTTGCCGCGAATAAAATGCGCCCTTGTGTGGCAATCTATTCAACGTTTATGCAACGTGCTTACGATAATATAATTCACGACGTAGCATTGCAGGATTTGCCCGTTACAATGCTTATCGACCGAGCGGGAATAAATCTTAAGGACGGCGCTACGCATCACGGGATTTTTGACGTTGCATTCCTTTCTCATATACCTAATATTCGCATATATGCGCCGATATCAAATAAAGGACTTTGCGCATCTATTGATGAAGCGTTAACGCTTAATACGCCCTGTGCGATAAGATACCCGAGCGGTGTTGAAAGTGAAAGTGCCCTTGAGATATTTTATAAAAACGGCGGATTTGAGGATATATCTTTAAAAACCAGTTTTGACGTAAGTGAAATAAATGAGCTCGACGCTCTTATAATAACGCACGGGCGCATAGCTTGCGAGTCATTGAAGGTAGTCGATTCGCTTAAGGGTCAAGTGCGCATAGGAATAGTTCTTTTAGAGGTGTTAAAGCCATACGATGAGAACGCTTCGAGAATACTTCCTTTGTTGGGCGAAAGGCTTAAAGCTGTTTTGTTCTATGAGGAAGAGATAAAGAGCGGTGGAATGGGAATGAATCTTGCCGAGCTTATGAGATGCGAGTTTGCAAAGAGAAATATTAAATATGATATTTTAGCAATAGACGATAGCTTTGTCGCTTCTTCTAAGAAAGGACAAAACGCATATCAAATGGCGGGTCTGGATTATTGCACCGCAGCTTCTAAAATAAGCGATTTGATATAAAAAAGAATACCGTCTTATTATCTTAACTAATGTACCCC
>JAZLCC010000030.1:0-3652 GCA_045614065.1 Eubacteriales bacterium
AAAAGATACAATGCATTTTCTTACGCAGGCACTAAAAATGACTGCGTTATTGACTGCTCTAAATATTCTGTTTTTCCCGGTTTCGTAGATGTTCACGTACATTTTCGCGAGCCGGGCTTTTCTTATAAGGAAACGATAAAAAGCGGAAGCGCGGCTGCGGAAAGAAGCGGATATTTTGCGGTATGCACGATGCCGAATCTCAATCCCGTACCTGACTCGCTCGCAAATTTGCGAGTTCAGCTTGACGCAATAAAGGCAGGAGCAAAAATAAACGTTCTTCCCTTTGGCTCTATTACCAAAGGACAAAAGGGCTGTGAAATTTCCGACCTTGAGGCAATGGCAACCTCGGTTTGCGGATTTTCAGACGACGGAGTTGGAGTTAACGACCGAGGACTTATGAAGGAGGCTATGCAAAGAGCAATGGCGCTCGGCAAGGTCATATCGGCTCACTGTGAGGACAATACGCAGATAAAGGACTCCCCCGAGGCAGAATGGAAGCAGATCGAGCGTGATATCAAGCTCGCCGAGGAGACGAAAGTAAAATACCACGTCTGCCACATTTCCACAAAGGAAAGCGTTGCTTTAATCCGCGAGGCAAAGAAAAGCGGAATCGATATCACCTGCGAGACAGCGCCCCATTACCTCACCTTTTCAAGCGAGGACGTGCGCGACGACGGAAGATTTAGAATGAATCCCCCAATTCGAGAGCTTGCCGACAAAACGGCATTACTTGAAGGAATCTGCGACGGCACTATCGATATGATAGCCACCGACCACGCTCCCCACTCGGCAGAGGAAAAATCCAAGGGACTCAAGAGCCTTAACGGAATAGTGGGTCTTGAGGTCGCCTTCCCCGTACTCTATACCGAGCTTGTAAAAAAGGACGTTATACCGCTTAATAGGCTTATTGAGCTTATGAGCTACGCTCCAAGCGAGAGATTTAACATAGAGCTTAACGGATTTTCGGTATTCGATCTTGAAAGCGAATACGAAATAAACGTATCGGATTTTGCATCGATGGGCAGATGCACGCCCTACGAGGGCAAGCGTGTTTACGGCAAATGCCTTGCAAATACGGTTAATGACCAAATCGTATTCCTTGACAAGAATATATCGATGCTCTAACATCCAACACATTGTATCAACAATAGATAGTTAATAAATTTTAAGGACGGCAACTAAATGAAGGACGTTATCTTTACAGTTGAGTGTAATAAAAAAATAGCAAAAAACACCTACGAAATGCGCCTTATCGGTGATACCGAGGGCATCTCTGCAGGGCAGTTTGTAAACATAAAGCTCGACGGCTTTTATCTTCGCAGACCTATATCGGTGTGCGACCTTGAGGGCGACTGCCTCACGATAATCTACAAGGCTGTCGGCAAGGGAACCGAGGCTATGGCAAAAATGACGGGCGGTGAGAAGCTCTTGACTCTCACGGGCCTCGGCAACGGATATAACACAAGCGTATCGGGCGAAAATCCTCTGCTCATCGGCGGAGGCGCAGGCGTACCGCCTATGTATCTGCTTTGCAAAAGGCTTATCTCGGAGGGCAAGAAATGCTCGGTAATTCTCGGCTTCGGCTCGTCCGACGAGGTATTTTACGAGGAAAAATTCAAAGCTCTCGGCGCAAGCGTTACCGTAACAACGGTTGACGGCTCTTATGGCGTTCGCGGCTTCGTTACCTCGGCAATAGCCGATGGCTACACATATTTTTACACCTGCGGACCCGAGCCTATGCTCAAAGCCGTATACGATGCAACCGTAACCTCGGGTCAGTTTAGCTTTGAGGAGCGCATGGGCTGCGGATTTGGAGCTTGCATGGGTTGCTCATGTGAAACAAAGTACGGCAAAAAACGAATCTGCAAGGACGGACCCGTGCTTGTAAAGGAGGAGATAATATGGTAAACACCAAGATAGACCTTTGCGGCATAGAAATTAACAACCCCATAATTCCCGCAAGCGGAACCTTTGGCTTCGGCGCAGAATTTGCCGAGCTTTACGATATAAACATTCTCGGCACCTTCTCATTTAAGGGAACAACGAGAAACGAGCGCTTCGGCAACCCCACTCCGAGAATTGCGGAAACCGCCTGCGGTATGCTAAACTCGGTGGGACTTCAAAACCCGGGCGTTGAGCACGTTATAGCTCACGAGCTTCCCGAGCTCAAAAAATTCTTCCACAAGCCCGTTATGGCAAACGTAAGCGGATTTTCAATTGAGGATTACGTTTACACCTGCGAGCGTCTTGACGGCGAAGAGCAGGTTGGATGGATAGAGGTAAACATCAGCTGTCCCAACGTCCACGGCGGCGGAATGAGCTTCGGCACGTCGGCAGAGGCAGCGGCAGAGGTTACTCGCGAGGTTCGCAAGGTAACGAAAAAGCCGATAATCATTAAGCTCACGCCAAACGTAACGAGCATTGCCGACATTGCAAAGGCTTGTGAGAGTGAGGGCGCAGATGCGGTCTCCCTTATTAACACCCTCTCGGGAATGAGAATCAATTTAAAAACGAGAAAGCCTATACTCAAGAACGTTACGGGCGGTCTTTCAGGCCCCTGCGTATTCCCCGTTGCGCTTCGTTGCGTATATCAGGTATATGATGCCGTTAAAATACCGATTGTCGGCATGGGCGGTGTAAGCTCTGCCGAGGACGTTGTTGAAATTATGCTTGCGGGCGCTACCGCCGTTGAGGTTGGCGCGGCAAATCTCATTGACCCCTTTGCTTGTAAAAAAATAATCGAGGATCTTTCCTCGGTAATGGAAAAATATCAAATTAAAAATTTAACCGATATAATAGGAGGAGCACACTAATGGGAAAGGACGTAATTATCGCATGTGATTTTTCAAGCGCCGATGCGGCTCTTGATTTTCTTGCAAGCTTCAAGGAGGAAAAGCCTTTTGTAAAAATAGGAATGGAGCTTTTCTATGCAGAAGGGCCGTCTATTGTTAAAAAGCTTAAGGAAAGAGGACACAAGATATTCCTCGATTTAAAGCTTCACGATATTCCAAACACCGTTAAAAAATCTATGGCTGTTCTCTCCTCGCTCGACGTGGATATGTGCAATCTCCACGCCGCAGGAACCTCCGCCATGATGACTGCGGCTCTCGAGGGCTTAACTCGCCCCGATGGCACTCGCCCTCTCCTCATAGCCGTTACTCAGCTCACGTCTACCGACGAGCAAAGAATGAGAGATGAGCTTCTTATTAACGAGCCTATCGCCGACGTTGTTATGAAATACGCTCAAAACGCAAAGCTTAGCGGTCTTGACGGCGTTGTTTGCTCTCCACTTGAGGCAGGAATCGTTCACGAAAAGTGCGGCAAGGATTTTCTCACCGTAACCCCCGGCGTTCGCTTTGCCGACGGTGATATTGGAGATCAAAAGCGTGTTATGACTCCCGCAGAGGCTAAGAAAATCGGCTCCGACTATATCGTTGTCGGCAGACCTATAACAGCCGCTCCCGATCCCGTTGCCGCATACCGTCGATGCGTTTCCGAATTTGTTGATTGATAGGATTTATGGTCGCTTTTTGAAAAAAGCTCCGCAAAAACTTTCATACGGGAAAGTTTTACGGAGTTTTCAAAGCGAGCTCGACGGTTAAGAGTGCTATGTTCGCACTGCACCAAAGGGGCAAATTTTGGTCAAGCTTTT
>JAZLCC010000031.1:0-3210 GCA_045614065.1 Eubacteriales bacterium
GCAAGCGATCTCATTGATGCTTTGCCGGTTGTGTTTAATGGTATTGAATAATGTTTTTTATGTGGGGGAAGGAAAAATTCTTGAAAAAAGGTCGGCAGTGCCGACAGCCAAAAGTCGCCCCTTGTAATATCAGATTTTAAACTTACGCACCCGATTTTGTTATGAAGTTGGGTGCATATTTTTTACTTTTTCACTATTCACTCTTACTTATTACTTCAAAATTCCCCCACACCCCTATCCTTTCAAGAACTTTCAAACTGGGTTTTATTTTTTAATTTACATAGTGCGCTCAAACATTATGTTTGCGTAACCCTATTTTTAAAAGTTTTTGAAAGATAGGGGCATGGGGGAAGAAAAGCTTTTTTCAAAAAGTTTTCTTCCCCCATAAAAAATACCCCATCTCTCACTTGACTTTTATAATAAAATATGTTATAATTGCTCTATCTATGGAAATTTATTATCTTTATATAAAAAGAAAGGATTTTTCGTTATGCAAGAAAAATTTGACACAAAATACACCTTTGCCGACAACGAAAAGGAAATTTTGAATTTTTGGGAAGAAAACGACTGTTTTCAAAAATTAAAATCAAAAAATGCAGGCGGTCCCAAATACCGTTTCATTGACGGTCCTATCACAGCAAACAACCCCATGGGTATTCACCACGTTTGGGGACGTACACTTAAGGATACCTTTATCAAGTATCACGCAATGCTCGGTCACGATACCCACTATCGCAACGGCTTTGACGGACAAGGTCTTTGGGTTGAGGTTGAAGTTGAAAAGGAACTCGGATTTAAAACCAAGCACGATATCGAAGAATACGGACTTGATAAATTCACAAATAAATGCATTGACCGTGTAAAGAAATTCTCTGGCGTTATCACCGATCAATCCAAGAGACTCGGTCAGTGGATGGACTGGGATAACTCTTACTACACCTACAAAGATGAGAACATCACCGGAATTTGGGCATTCCTCAAAAAATGTAACGAGGGTGGCTGGATAAAGCAGATCTACAAGCCTATGCCTTGGTGCCCCCGTTGCGGAACCTCGCTCTCCGAGCACGAAATGACGGGTTCCTACAAGGAGCTTGAGCACGAGGCAGTATTCTTCAAGCTTCCTATTCTCAACACCAAAGATTATATCCTCGTTTGGACGACCACGCCTTGGACTCTCAGCGCAAACGTAGCTCTCGCAGTAAACAAGGAGATGAACTACGTTCGTATTCACGTTGAAGGTGAGGATTACAACTACGTTACGTCCGAAACCTACTACAAGCAGAAATTCGCAGGCAAGGACGGCGTTACCCTTCTTGATACCTTTAAGGGAACCGACCTCGAGGGCCTCGAGTATGAAACCTGCTTCCCCGAAATTGCAGAGCAGAACTTTGCTCACAAGATAGTTCTTTGGGATGAGGTTACCGATACCGACGGATGCGGAGTCGTTCACATCGCTCCCGGATGCGGTGCCGAGGACTTTGCTCTCGGTGAAGAGGTAGGACTTCCCAAAATAATTCCCGTTGACGAGTACGGAACCTTCTTTGATGGTTTCTCCTTCCTCTCGGGACTTAACGCTCAGGAATGCAAGGAGCTCGTATTTGAAGAGCTCAAGAAGAGAAATAAGCTCTTCTACACCCACAAGTTCAAGCACAGCTACCCCGTTTGCTGGAGATGTAAGAGAGAGATCATCTTCCGTCTTGTTAAGGAATGGGCTATCGCTGTTGACGAGCTTCGTCCGCGCCTTATAGCAAACGCTAAAAAGGTTCGTTGGGAGCCTGCATATCAGGGCAAGAGAATGCTCGACTGGCTCGAGAATATGTCCGATTGGAACATTTCCCGTAAGCGCTTCTACGGCTTGCCTCTCCCCTTCTATCCCTGCCCCGATTGCGGAAAGCTTACCGTTATCGGCTCCAAGGAAGAGCTTTATGAGCTTGCCGTTGATAAATCAAAGGTTGACGCAATTCCTCATCTCCACCGTCCTTGGATCGACGGCGTAAAGATTCGTTGCTCTTGCGGATGCGAGGTTGAAAGAATCACTCAGGTCGGCGACGTATGGCTCGATGCAGGTATCGTTCCTTTCTCCACGCTCAAGCACTTTACCGATAAGGAATACTGGAAGCAGTACTTCCCCGCAGAGCACGTGCTTGAAATGAAGGAGCAGATAAGACTTTGGTTCTATTCTATGCTCTTTATGAGCACCGTTCTTGTTGACGAGCCCCCCTATGAGCGCGTAAGCACTCACGGAATGGTAGTTTCCGAGGATGGAAGCAGATTCTCAAAGACAGGCTTTATGATTCGCTTTGACGAGGCGGCAGACGTAATCGGAGCAGACGCTTCACGTTACATCTTTGCATCATCCTCTACCTCTAACGACGTTCGTTTCGGCTTTACGCTCGGCGAAGAGGCAAGAAGAAAGCTTCTCGCATTCTGGAATCTCCAGACCTTCTTTGCAACCTATGCAGATATCGACGCTATTAAGGTAGACGTAGCAAAGCTTGACGTTTCCAAACTCAACGCTGTTGACCGTTGGCTCGTTATCCGTACAAACGCATTTATTAACGACGCTAATAAGTATATGGGCGACTACTCCACCCGTGAGGTAGTAAGCAGCTTTGAGGCATTCGTTAACGATATTTCCAATTTCTATATTCGTGTAAACCGCGGACGCTTCTGGGCTACCGAGTGCGGTGAGGATAAGATCAACGCATACACCGTTCTCTTCTATGCTATAAAGGCAATAACGGGCGCTATGGCTCCTATCGTTCCCTTTATCACCGAGCATACTTGGCAGAACTTCATTAAGAGATACTCAAACGAGGACGCAGTTTCGGTATTCCTCTCGAATTACCCCACCGTTCCCTCACATCTTGACGTAACCGACGAGAAGATTCTCTCCGACGTTGATAAGGCAAGAGATATGATCTCTCTCGGTCTTAAGCTCCGTAACGAGAAGCAGATAAAGATTCGTCAGCCTCTCTCAACTATGTACGTTTCGGCTACCGAGGCAAATCATAGCGCAATAGAAACCTTTGGCGCTATCATTATGAGCGAAATGAATATCGGAGAAATCCGTGAGCTCGCAGACTCCTCTGAGCTTGAGTCAAACTTCCTCACCGTAAACTTCAAGGTTGCGGGCAGAGTACTTAAAAACCGCGCTAACGAAGTTAAGGCTTATCTTGCAGAGCTCGACGCAGATACCCAGCAAGTCCT
>JAZLCC010000032.1:0-6139 GCA_045614065.1 Eubacteriales bacterium
CCGCTTTTTCTTTTGACACCGTAAGCGCAAAAGAAAAAGCTAACAAAAAGAAAACGCTGTTTTTTATGGGCTCTGCCCAAACCCGCAAGCTTTTAAAAAAGCTTGACCAAAATTTGCCCTTTGGGTGCAGTGCGAACATAGCACACGTAACCGTCGAGCCCGCTTTGAAAACTCCCTAAAACTTTCCCGTGTGAAAGTTTTTGCGGAGCTTTTTTCAAAAAGCGACCCTAAAAAAGCGACCCCAAAAAAGTGGCATAAAACATAAAAACATCAAAAATTACAATAAACTTGACTTTTTTAGGTTTTAGTGGTATACTTAAACTAATGAAAAGTGGGAGATAATGACATGAACGAAAAGTTTTCCGAGCTTGCCAAAATATTTAACATTGGTGGCGAGTTCAAAGAATACAGCGTTATAAGCAACGGAAACATCAACGGAACCTATGAAGTTACTATGCTTAATAACGGTGAGGAGAAGAGATACGTTTTTCAACGCATAAACGTATACGTTTTTAAAAATCCTAAGGATATAATGCAGAATATAGATAAGATAACCTTGCATATTGCGAGAAAGCTTGAGGAGATGGGTAAGAGCAGAGATTGCGTTATACATTTTGCTCACCGTGAGAATGGAACTAATTACTACGTAATGGGTGAAGATTTTTGGAGAGCATACGAATACGTTCCCAACACGGTTACCTATAATTCCTGCGACGATCTTGATAAGCTTCGCTCTGCGGGCAAGGCATTTGGCGAATTTCAGACAATGCTTGCCGATTTTGACGCAAGCGAGCTTTTTGAAACTATACCGAATTTTCACAACACTCGAAATCGAATAGAGCTTCTTATGCTTCACGCAGAAGAGGACTCCTTTGGCGTTGTTGCCGAGGTTGCCGACGAGCTTTCACGCATTAAGGCTTACACGCCTCTTGCGGTTCGTTTAAACGAGCTTCTTGATGCAAACGAGATACCTCTTCGAGTTACTCATAACGATACTAAGATAAATAACGTTCTTTTTGATAAGGACACAGGTGAGGCTAAGACCGTTATCGATCTTGATACCGTTATGCCGGGACTTGTTGCTCACGATTTTGGTGATGCCGTTCGCTTTGCCGCAAACACCGCCGCCGAGGACGAGCCCGATCTTTCGCTCGTTTCTCTTGACGTTGCCAAGTTCCGCGCCTTTGCAGAGGGATTTATTCCCGAGATATCCTCGGATCTCACCTCTGCCGAGCTTAACACTCTTGCTCTCGGAGCATTTACTATGGCTCTTGAGCTCTCGGTGCGCTTCCTTGACGATTATATTACGGGCAACCGTTACTTTAAGCCTCATTATGATGGTCATAATCTCGTTCGTGCACGTTCGCAGCTCGCTCTTGCCGACGATATTTATTCCAAGCTCGACGAGCTTAACTCTATTGTTCTTGAATTGATTTGATCGGTTAATATTTTGATGCGTGATTATGTGGGGAGAAGTTTTCTTTTATGAAGGCTACTCCCCACACTCTTTTTTAAGAATCGAACGGAAAGAATAAGAATTGAAAAATTGAAAACAGAAAATAGAAAGTTAAGAATGCCTCGCCCACACAATAATAACGTTTGCCCTCTTTATCGCCGCAGAAAAATGTGTGCAAAAAGCTTTAAAGCCGTTTATCAAAGCTAAAAAATACTTGACTTTTTTAGAGATTTATGCTTTAATATATATGGAAAAATTTTTACTTTAATTTAAGGAGCAATATTATGAAAACAAAAGCAGTAAGACTTCACGGTGAGCTTGATATGCGTGTTGAGGAATTTGAGCTTCCCGAAATTCAGGAAAACGAAATTCTTATGCGTGTTATCACCGATTCGCTTTGCGCATCTACCTACAAGGCAGTAAAGCAGGGCGTAAATCACAAGAGAGTGCCTTCTGACATTGCAGAGAACCCCGTTATTATCGGACACGAGCTTTGCGGTGAGATAGTAAAGGTTGGCGCTGCTCTTACAAATGAGTGGAAGGAAGGACAGAAGGCTGTTGTTCAGCCCGCTCTTAAGACTCCCGACGGACACGACCCCGGATATTCCTTCCGTTGGATAGGCGGTGCTTCTACTTATATAGTAGTTCCCCCGATAGTACTTGAAAAGGGATGCCTTGTTCCTTACGAGGGCGACAACTTCTTCTCGGGCTCTCTCGTTGAGTCGCTCGGATGCGTACTTCGCGGATATAAGGGATTCTACCACACCGATTATACTAATTACGTTCGCACCGATGGCGCAAAGAGAGGCGGAAAGCTTGCAATTCTCGGCGGCGCAGGCCCTATGGGTATCGGAGCTGTTGAGCTTGCTCTTGATTACGCAGGTCTCTCTCAGGTAGTTGTTACCGACCTTTCTCAGGATCGTCTTGACTATGCGGCGGCAAAGTCGAGCGTTGAGAACGCTGCAAAGCACGGCTGTGAGCTTATCTACCTCAACACCTCGGGTATCGAGGACGTTGCAGGCAAGCTTCGTGAGATTTCGGGCGGCGGATTTGACGACGTATTCGTAATGGTTCCCGTTCCCGCACTCTTTACCCTTGCGGAGGAGATTTGCTGTGAGGACGGATGCGTAAACTTCTTTGCAGGTCCCGCAGTTCACAATCTTCAGGGCTCTATTAACCTCTACCGTGTACACTACGATGGAATTCACGTTGTTGGTACCGCAGGCTCTATTCCCGAGGATACCGTTGACACCATACATATTATCGAGAAGAAGCAGATCAACGCAGGTGCGCTCGTATCTCACATTCTCGGACTTGATGCATATCCCGATGCAATTCTTGCAATGGAGAAGCCTAACGGCTGTAAGAAGGTTTGCTACACAGGCATTGACATTCCTCTTGTTGCTCTTGAGGATTTCGCAGAGCTTGGAAAGACCGATCCTCTCTTTGCAGAGCTTGACAGAATAGTTAAGGCTAACGACGGCTTGTGGTGCACCGAGGCAGAGGAATATCTTCTTGCAAACGGCCCCAAGGTTTAATTTTCGGGGGAATTTATGAAAATAATAACTCTTACGCTCAATCCCGCAATAGATATGCATTGCTATGCGGAGAACTTTGAGCCATTTCACGAAAATCTTGCTTCTATAACCTCGCTTGACGCAGGCGGAAAGGGAGTAAATATTTCCCGTGCTCTCGTAGAGAACGGCGTTGACAATCTTGCTCTCGTTGTGCTTGGTGAGGAGAACGGCGCAAGCTTTGCAAGCAGTCTTAAGGCTGACGGAATGAAGCTTGCCGAGATCTACGTTGACGGCAGAATTCGTGAGAATATTACGCTTCACACCAACAATGCGCCCGAGACGAGAATCAGCTTTAGCGGTTTCGTTGCAACCGATGCTCTTATTGACAAGGTTGAGGAGCTTCTTTGCGACGTCGATTCTGACACGGTTGTAACTCTTACGGGTAGCAATCCTAAGGGAATTACCATAGAGCGTGTTATGGCTATGGTTAAGAATTTCCAAGCAAAGGGAGCAAAGGTTATAATCGACTCTCGTTCCTTTAGCAAGGATAATTTGTTTGCGTCCAATCCTTGGCTTATTAAGCCTAATGAGGAAGAGATTGGAATGTATACCGATATTGAGGTTACCGATTTTGCAAGTGCGGCTATTGCTGCAAAGCAGATTAGAGCTATGGGCGTTGAAAACGTTATGATCAGTAGCTCCAAGGGCGCTGTTCTTGCTTGTGCAGAGGGAACCTTTGTGGCTTACGCTCCTAAAATCAAGGTTGCTTCTACTATCGGCGCGGGCGATAGCTCTATTGCAGGATTCCTTGCCGCTGCAACTGCTGGCAAGTCCTATGCCGAGATGCTTCGCAACGCCGTGGCATTTGGTAGCGCCGCTTGCACTACCGAGGGCACTCGTCCCCCTCTTGCGGACGTCGTTGCTTCTTGTCTTGCCGATACTGTTGTTGAGGCTATATGATTTGATTATTTAATAGGTGAATTATGCAGGGGAGAAAACTTTCTTGAAAGAAAGATTTTCTCCCCTGCACCCCTTTTTCAAAGAACGAAACAGGGGGGATAATTAATTTATATACAATTGCATAAATTCTTGCCGATAGGGCGTACGTCTTGCTCCTGCCGATTTTTGTGGCGTAAATTTAACCAAACAAACATCGTTCGTAGTCGAACCCGATCTAAGGGAGGGCGAGAAGCGGGATTTGTAATGGATTTTTGTCATATTTTGTTGACTTTTGGGATTATTTTTTTGTGCAAGTATACATTTAATAAAAAAATTATCAAAAAAGCACCAAATAGGTTGAAAAATAAAAAAAATATGTTATAATGGATATGAACTCAATTTAATAATGACGAGAGGATGGTTTAACTAATGAACGTAACAGAATTCGGCGAGCTTAGCGTCATAGGCATGCGAGGATGCGACCATTTTTCATCAAAGGTCGACTATTATCTTAAGGATTGGAGAGGCAGATCTCAGGACGACACCTTCATTCTTAAGGCAGAGTGCCCTCGTTTTGGCACAGGAGAAGGAAAGGGTTTGCTTCACGAGTCTATTCGTGGTCATGACCTCTACATTATCTCCGACGTCTTTAACTACGGTGTTACCTATAAGATGTACGGCAGAGAGGTTCCCATGAGCCCCGACGATCACTACGCTGACCTCAAGAGAATTATTGCGGCAAACGCAGGTAAGGCAAGAAGAATCACGGTTATTATGCCTATGCTTTATGAGGGCAGACAGCACAAGCGCTCCTCGAGAGAATCGCTTGACTGTGCGCTTATGCTTCAAGAGCTTGTGCGTATGGGTGTTACTAACATCATCACCTTTGATGCGCACGACGCAAGAGTACAGAACGCTATTCCGCTTTCGGGATTTGACGACGTAAGACCCGCATATCAGATGATAAAGGCTCTTGTTCGCGCAGTACCCGACGTTCAGATAAACAAGGAATCTCTTATGATAATCTCTCCCGATGAGGGAGCTATGGGAAGATGTATGTACTTCTCCTCGGTTCTCGGCGTTGATATCGGTATGTTCTACAAGCGCCGTAACTATGCGGTCGTTGTAAACGGAAGAAACCCCATCGAGGCGCACGAGTATCTCGGCCGCGACCTGACGGGTAAGGACGTAATCATCGTTGACGATATGATCTCCTCGGGTGAGTCGCTGCTTGACGTTGCGATCCAGCTCAAGGAAAAGGGAGCAAACCGTATCTTCGCATTTGCCACCTTCGGCCTCTTCACCGACGGTCTTGATAAGTTTGATAAGGCGTATGCCGATGGCATCATCTCCCGCGTATTCTCCACCAACCTCGTATACCGCCGCCCCGAGCTTTATGATCGTGAGTGGTTCGTTGAGGTCAACATGTGTAAGTACGTTGCCTACATCATCGACACGCTCAACCACGACGAGACGCTCAGCGAGCTGCTCAATCCCGTGAAGCGTATTCATAACCTGATGGACAAGCATAAGAGCGGACAGACCTCGCAGATAAAGATGAGCTTCGATCACTAATTAAAAATAAAAATGAGAGCCCCTGCCGGCGGCAGTTTCTCTTTTTGCGACATTGCTCAACTAACAGTTGCACGAGAGGTACTTGATTCTGCCGGAAAAGCATGGTATAATATAAAAAAGGAATCGTTTGCTTTGTGAGGTGATCGAATGAGTAAGGAAAGAGATTGGGGTGTCGCCAATCAGACCCGAATCACGCGGATAAAATCCGGAGGAAATCTGGGAGATGGTGATCTGCCGTCCTATCGCTATTACGGCAAGCGCCGTCGCGCGCATCCGCTGTTAGATAAGATATCCTTTTACGCTTTGCTGTCCGGTTGGTTTTTTCTGTGTGCGTTATATGTTTTCGCATTCGTTGCGGTGGGGTACGGCTTTTTCTTCGGTATGCCTGAGATGTGGATCAAGGTGTTGGTGCTGCTTGTGGTTGGAGTGGTCGCAACTCTGCGCTTAACGAAGACCCTGCGCTGCCGCAGAAAATTCTATCGCCAATTGAAGAAGGTGTGCCAAAGATCGAAGGCGCGGCTGACCGTTCGACCGAGATTTGTTTTTTCTTCCGCAGGACAGGAGGGTAGGGAGGATATCCGCATTGAGTCGGGCTTGCGCGTATTTTACGTGCAATATTTGCTATTGCCGAAGCATCGGACAACGGTATATA
>JAZLCC010000033.1:0-5209 GCA_045614065.1 Eubacteriales bacterium
CCCTTTGGCGCAGTGCGAACATAGCACACACAATCGTCGAGCTCGCTTTGAAAACTCCGTAAAACTTTCCCGTATGAAAGTTTTTGCGGAGCTTTTTTCAAAAAGCGACCCTAAAAAAGTGGCATATAAAAGTGATCTTGAAAGATAAAAGCCACGCTCGACCGAGGGTCAAGCGTGGCTTTTTGTTAAATTAGAATCTTACGTAGAAGGAATCAAGAGTGTAGTGGGTCTTGGTTGCTACGTTAGAACGGCTGATGAAATATACCTTGCTATTTTCAAGAGAGATCTCGGTGAAGTAGCTTCCATCGGAATCCTCGAGGAAATCGCTATTATCGGGATTTGCATCGTACTTAAGCTCATTCTTGTTCAAGGTGACCTTAATGTCATAGCCTGCATCGGGCATATAGCTGATGCGGAAGAGATCCTCGCTACCTGTCTCAACAACAGAAGCGGTGGTCATAAGAATGCTATCCGATACGGTGTTACCGAATACGATAACGTAGTTCTTAGGCATATTAACGGTAGATTTACCGGAGTCGATAACGAGAGCGTTACCTGCTCCTACCTTAACGCCCTTGCTGTAGAGCTTGCCGATAGACTCGAGCTTGTCGATAGAGGTTACGCTGCTTATGCTGAATTCCTTGGTGCAAGCAGCATCGGTGTACCACTTGCCATCATAATCGATATTGGTATCAGCGAAGAGTTCGTTGATGGTGTTCTCAAGGATATTTGCAACGGTGTTGTCAGCGCTTGCCTCGCCAATTACCATAACGGGAACCTCGTTACCTGCAATAATAAGGTTAACGGGAACCTCGAAGTAGTCGGGAGCCTCGGTTATCTCGGAGGAGGGAGTAGAGGTCTTAACTGCGTTAAAATCACTGTCCTTCATTGCATAGCTGAACTCGTAAGAGAGAGAAGAGGTCGTCTTGGTCTCGTAGGTCTCGCCTGCGGTAAGAGCCTCGGTTGTGGTCTGAACGGTGTTGCTTGCGAAGGAGAGGATCTTGCCGTCCTTGGTCTTAAGAAGACTTTCTACGGTGAGAGCCTTCTGGTAGGTACCACCGGCATTCTGGAGAGTGCTGTTGATGGTAATGGTTCTCTTAAAGATGTTTGTGGTAGAGGTCTTGTTGAAGATAACGTCAGCCTTTGCGGTGAGCTGCTTTACGGTGTAGCCGTCAGCCTCGTAAAGAGCCTTCTGATTTGCCTTTACCTCGTTCAAAACGGTGGTGTGAACAGTCTTAAGATCACTTGCGGAGGAAGCGGAGAAGGGATCTCCAAAGCTCTCTGCAAAGTGGTTGTCGCCCTCAAACAAGCTATTCAAGAGCATAGCTTCCTTTTCTGCATCAAGGCCGTAAGCCGAAAGAGTGTTGTAGCTTTCTGCAGCGGTCTCGCCGTCGGAAATAGAGTTATATATATAATTCTTTCCGCTCTCGGAATATATCTTCTTGTTCTGCTTGGTTGTGGAAATAAGGGTTCCGTTCTCATACTCCTCATTGGTAAGAGCCGTTAAGGATTTGGTAGCGGAGGGGTCTGCAAGAAGGCTTGCCTTGGTAACGTACTTGTATACCGTTTCGCTTGCGCCCTTGCCCGATTCGGTATCGTTCTGGTTCTCAACCCAGTCAACCTTTACTGTATAAGCGCCGTTGTAGTCAAGAGTTGCCTTGTAAGCTGCCTTCATCTGAGCAAAGATGTCCTCAGCTGTGGTTGCGTCAACGTCCTCAAGACCCTCGTCAAGATCAAAGGTCTCGTCTCCGTTGTCGGATGCGTCGCCTGTTTCTTCGGGTGTCTTGCGGCCGCAGGATGCGATCGTGAATACCGTGCAGAAGCAGAGCAACAATGCAAGGATAGAAAGTAACTGCTTTTTCATGATTTTTTCTCCTTTTAAATTATAAATCGTTTATCTTATCTCTTTATCAAACAAGGGGGTAGAAAGATATCTATCGCCCGTGTCGGGAAGAAGAGCTACGATCGTTTTGTTTGCGTTCTCTTTGCGCAACGCAAGTTCGGTTGCCGCAAATAGCGCGGCTCCCGAGCTTATTCCGCAAAGAATACCCTCGTTTTCGGCAAGTCTTTGCGATGCGAGATAGGCGTCGCGCTCGCTTACCGTAATTATTTCATCAACGCAGGATGCGTCGAAGTTTTCGGGAATGAAATTTGCGCCGATGCCTTGAATACCGTGCGCTCCCGATCTGCCCTCTGATATAAGCGGGGAGGAGGAGGGCTCTACTCCGATCGCCTTGACGCTTGGGTTTTTCTCCTTCAAAAATCTTGCCACTCCCGAAAGAGTTCCGCCCGTTCCTATTCCCGCAACGAATATGTCAACGCATCCGTCGGTGTCCGCCCATATTTCGGGTGCGGTGCTACCGTAGTGTGCCGATGGGTTTGCAGGATTTGAAAACTGCGATGGGATAAATGCGGAGTCAAACGCAGAAGCAAGTCTTTCGGCAACAGATACAGCCTCTGCCATACCTTTTTTGCCATCGGTAAGCACTATTTCTGCACCGTACGCCGAGAGAAGCTTTCTTCGCTCGATGCTCATAGTATCGGGCATAGTGAGAATAAGCTTGTATCCTCGAGATGCGCAGATTGCGGCAAGTCCTATTCCCGTGTTGCCACTCGTGGGCTCGATTATTACAGTGCTACCGTCTTTATTTATAAGTCCCCTCTCCTCGGCATCGTCTATCATGGCAAGAGCCACTCTATCCTTAGCGCTTCCCGCGGGATTGAGATACTCAAGCTTACAAAAAATGTTAGATCCGCTTGCGTACTTTTTGGAATAGCGCGTAACTGCGAGCAGGGGAGTTGAGCCTATGAGCTCGGATATGCTCTTTAGGATCATAGATTGCTCCTTAGATTATAATCATATTATAAAATGATAGCAAAAAACCGTACATAGTGGTGAGAAACTATGCACGGCTAATTGTTTTAATTTCAGATGTTGTTGAGAGCCTTGGTAAACTGGCTCTTCTTACGAGCAGCCGCGTTCTTATGAATTATTCCGCGAGCAGCAGCCTTGTCGATCTTCTTAACTGCGATCTTGTAGGTCTCCTGTGCAAGTGCGGTATCACCTGCTGCGAGAGCTGCCTGATACTTTTTGATATCAGTCTTGAGCTGCGTCTTGAACATTTTGTTCTGAAGCGTCTTGGTCTGTGTAACGAGAACACGCTTCTTAGCGCTTTTGATATTCGGCATCGCTATTACCTCCGTCTTTAAATATTTATTAAAGAGATAAACGGCGTATATGAGAGGGTATACGTCGAATTCATCCATACACCTACATATAATATCATACTTTTTGCCGATTTGCAAGACCTTTTTTGAAAAAAATAAAAAAATTCATATTTTTATTGTCATTTTCCTATTTTATGGGAAAATATTTAAAAATAAGGTAAAAATGGGTCATATTACAAAATGTTTTAGAAAAATTTAATAAAAAAGGCTTGACAATACTTGACAACTGTGATAAAATATTAAACTGCATTATAATTGCTTATTATGCCCATTTTTACCCTCTGCATATTGGGTATATGGGTAAAAACGCCAATAAATGTCGAGTTGAGATCGAGTTTGTTTCGTTTTTATTTATATACGCGTATGTATAGGAGCTAAAACGGGGTATAAAAGCAACGCTTCTGCCTCCCGTCAAAACGGCGGATAAAAAATTGAATGGAGTGGTTAAATTAATGGTCAATGTAAGAGAACACAAACTTGGTCAGAACACGAGAATGAGCTTTGCTAAAAATCAGTTTCCGTGTGAGCTTCCGAGCCTCGTAGAGGTACAGACGAAGTCATTCAAATGGTTTTTAGAGGAGGGACTTAAGGAGGTCCTTGAAGACGTATCTCCCATAACGGATCATGCTAACAATCTTGTTATAGAGTTCGTTTCCTACTCAATAGACAAAAAGACTAAGTACACCGTGGAAGAATGCAAGGAGCGCGACGCTAACTACGCAGCACCTCTTAAGGTAGGAGTACGTCTTACCAACAGAGCAACCGGAGAGGTAAAGGAAACCGAGATATTTATGGGTGATTTCCCCATAATGACAGATACGGGTACCTTTGTTATCAACGGTGCGGAGAGAGTTATCGTTTCGCAGATAATCCGTTCTCCCGGTATGTACTACGCAACCGAGATCGACAAGGCGGGTAATGATACTTACTCGGTTCAGGTCATCCCCTACAGAGGAGCATGGCTTGAGTATGAGGTCGATGCGAGCGGAGTAATTTACGTACGTATAGATAAAACAAGAAAGCTTCCCCTTACCGTATTTATAAGAGCGCTTATGTTTATGAGCATGAACGGCAAGGATAAGAAGGAAGATATCTACGAGCTTTTCGGTGATGAGGAAGCGCTTGCGCTCACCTTTGATCGCGATGAGACCGAGGTCCTTTCCTCTCATTCGGGCTCGCCCTTCGGCGTAGAGGCTCTTAAGGAAATATACAAGAAGCTTCGTCCCGGTGAGCCTGCAACTCAAGAAGCGGCTCAAAATCAGATTACCAATTTCTTCTTCGATTGCAAGCGTTACGATATTGCAACCGTTGGACGTTATAAGTTCGACAAGAAGCTTGCAATTCATTCGAGAATCAGAGGCCGCAAGCTTGCTGAGACCGTCGTTAGTCCCTTTACGGGCGAGGTTCTCTTTGAGGCAGGCGCTATCCTTACTAACGAGGATGCACACGCTATCGAGAACGCAGGCGTTAACAGTGTAAAGCTTGAGCTTGATAACGGCAAGATCGTTAAGGTATTCTCGAACAACACCATATATCCCGAGCACGTGCTTGGCTACGATCTTAAGGATTGCGGTGTAAATGAGAAGGCAAGCATCGCGGTTCTCCGCGAGCTCTTGGAGCAGTACGGCGACGATAAGGACGCTCTTAAGGCAGCGGCAAAGGAAAGAATTGCCGATCTCTGCCCGAGATGCCTCACCTTTGACGACGTATTTGCATCCATCAACTATATGCTTAACTTTATGAACGGCGTTGGCGTACGTGATGATATCGACCACCTCGGCAACCGTCGTATCCGTTCTGTTGGCGAGCAGCTTCAAAATCAGCTCCGTATAGGATTCACCAGAATGGATAAAATTATAAAGGAAAGAATGACCATTCAGGACGGTGAGAAGCTTACTCCTGCGGCGCTTATCAACATTAAGCCCGTTACCACCGTGGTAAGAGAGTTCTTCGCTTCCTCGCAGCTTTCACAGTTCATGGA
>JAZLCC010000034.1:0-13832 GCA_045614065.1 Eubacteriales bacterium
CCTTCCTCTCCTCTTCGGAGAGAAGAATTATTTCTATATCTTTTCTATCAGCAAGGCGCTCGTAGATCCTAAGACCCGTAGTTCCCGCTTTGCCGTCAATAAATATCTTTTTCATTTAGAAAGCTCCTTTCGAACCCACGCAATCTGTGCTTCAACCGAAGAAACCGAGGTTCCACCCTTTGAAATTCGCTTTTCTACGCAGGTTTTAAGAGAAATTTCATTGTAAAGATCTTCCTCAAACACATCTGAATGAGCCTTATATGCATCAAGAGGAAGCTCATCAAGAACAGTTCTCTTTTCTATGCACTCGGCAACTATCTGTCCAACTATTTTATAAGCCGAACGGAAAGGAAGACCCTTCTTTGTAAGGTAATCGGCAAGATCGGTTGCATTTATAAATCCTTCTTGCGCCGCTTTGTACATATTGTTAGGAAGAAGCTTCATTGTTTTGATCATAGGTGCAAAAATGTCAAGGCACATGCAAACCGTTTCAAGAGCATCAAAAATAGCTTCCTTATCCTCCTGCATATCCTTGTTGTATGCGAGAGGAAGTCCCTTTAAGGTGGTAAGAAGACCCAAAAGATCTCCGTATACTCGTCCGGTCTTTCCGCGAACAAGCTCCGCCATATCGGAATTTTTCTTTTGAGGCATTATTGAAGATCCCGTTGTGTAAGCATCGTCAAGCTCGATAAACTTAAATTCCCAGCTCGACCAAAGAATTATCTCCTCGGAAAAGCGTGAAAGGTGCATCATTATTATCGAGAAAGCACTCATAAGCTCAACGCAAAAGTCTCTATCCGACACGCCATCTATACTATTCTGAGTTATACCGTAGAATCCAAGCTTTTCCGCCTCGTAATCTCTATCGGTGTTATAAGTGGTACCTGCAAGTGCGCAAGAGCCTATAGGTGAATAATTCATTCTTGCGACCGCATCCTTTACGCGAGAGATATCACGCAAGAACATCTGCGCATAAGCCATTAAATGATGACCGAATGTAATCGGCTGTGCTCTTTGAAGATGTGTATATCCCGGAACGATTGCCGCCTTTCCCTCTTCCGCTTTGTAAAGTATAGCCTCTATAAGCTCCTTTAAAAGTGATACAACGTCTGTTGCATTATCACGGAGATACATTCTTATATCCATAGCCACTTGATCGTTACGGCTTCTTGCGGTGTGCAAGCGCTTTCCTGCATCGCCTATTCTTTTGGTAAGCTCCGCCTCGACAAACATATGTATATCTTCGCAAGACATATCAAATTCGAGCGATCCGTTTTCTATATCCTCGAGTATAGAGGAAAGTCCATCAATTATTGCAATACTATCCTCTACGCTTATAATATTTTGCTTTGCAAGCATTTCAGCATGAGCAATCGATCCAATTATATCCTGCTTATACATTTTGCAGTCAAAGCGAATAGACGAGTTAAAATCGTCCGCTTTACTGTCAAGGCTCTTTGAAAACCTTCCTGCCCACATCTTTTCCATATTTTTAATACCCCTTATACAAACACCCATTGCCTGCCGAAGAAAATCGACAGGCAAATGGACCAAATTTATTTAGTTCTTCTTGTTTTTAGCCTTAACCTGAGCCTGAACCTTTATCGGCAAGCCAAAGAGGTTAATGAATCCTGCAGAATCTGCCTGATTGTAAACGTTATCCTCACCAAAGGTTGCAATCTCCTCAGAGTAGAGAGAATAATCACTCCATACACCTGCCTTGATTATGTTGCCCTTGTAGAGCTTAAGACGAACCTTACCGGTTACAGTCTCCTGAGTTTTATCAACGAAAGCGGAGAGAGCCTCACGCAAAAGTGTGAACCACTGACCGTTGTATACGAGATCAGCAAAGGTTACAGAAAGCTCTGCTTTCTTGTGTGCGGTGTACTTATCAAGACAAATGGTCTCAAGATAGTTGTGAGCCGCATAGAGAATTTCTCCACCGGGAGTCTCATAAACACCACGGCACTTCATACCAACAAGACGGTTCTCAACGATATCGAGAAGTCCGATACCGTTTGCGCCACCTACCTTGTTGAGCTCAAGAATGATCTCCTTAGCGCTCATCTTCTTATCGTTGAACGCAACGGGACGACCCTGCTCAAAATCAATGGTTATATACGTAGGAGCATCGGGAGCCATAATGGGAGAAACGCCCATCTCAAGGAATCCTTCCTTCTCGTACATAGGCTCATTACCTGCATCCTCGAGATCAAGACCCTCGTGGCTAAGGTGCCAAAGGTTCTTATCCTTGGAGTAGTTGGTCTCACGGTTTATCTTAAGAGGAACGTTGTGTGCCTCTGCATAGTCAATTTCTTCCTCACGAGACTTGATATCCCACTCACGCCAAGGAGCTATAATGGGCATATCAGGTGCGAATGCCTTAATGGTAAGCTCAAAACGAACCTGATCATTACCCTTACCTGTGCATCCGTGGCAGATAGCGTCTGCACCCTCTGCGATTGCAATCTCTGCAATTCTCTTTGCGATGATGGGACGCGCAAAAGAAGTGCCAAGGAGATACTCCTCATACTTTGCGCCAGCCATAACAGTAGGAATTACGTAATCATCAACGAACTCCTCGGTGAGATCTTCTATGTAAAGCTTAGAAGCACCTGTCTTGAGAGCCTTCTCCTCAAGCCCTTCAAGCTCATCAGCCTGTCCAACGTTACCGCTTACTGCAACAACCTCGCAGTTATTATAATTTTCCTTCAACCACGGGATGATAATCGAAGTATCAAGTCCTCCCGAGTATGCAAGTACTACCTTTTTAATTTTGCTCTTATCCATTGTTTACCTCCCGCCGATATATCGGCTTAATAAATTTGTTTTTGCATATTATTCATTCAACATTGTATATTATACAACTACCAGCATTATTTGTCAATAGCTATATTTCACATATTTTTAGTATGATTTGCCTATGTTTTTATTAGACAATCACAATTTCGAGGGTTGTTTTCATTTTTGATGTTTGAATATTAATGTATAAATATTCAAACTCAATGAATACCCCTAATTTTTTAGACGTTTATCTTCTTTTTTACTATATCTACAGTTCATACAATATTTCGGGCCTATCCCCGAAAAGCTTGTTAAGTCCCTTACAATATATTATATATAACCTATATAATATTATCATATTAAGCGCGTTTTGTCAATAAAAATATGCCCTATTTTGCAAAAAAAGAATTGATAAATATTATAATTCCGCAATAACCTCTACTTCAACAAGAACGTTCTTTGGTAAGGTCTTAACTGCAACGCAAGAACGAGCAGGTTTTGAGGTGAAATATTTACCGTATATTTCATTAAAAGCGGCAAAATCGCCCATATCTGCGAGGAAACAAGTTGTTTTTACAACCTTGGCTATCGATGTGCCCGCTGCATCAAGAACTGCGCAAATATTCTTGCACACCTGTTCCGTTTGACCTTGTATATCAGTCGCCTCGACCTGCATAGTCGCAGGATTGATAGCTATCTGCCCTGATGTAAAAACCAAGTTACCCACTTTCATTGCTTGCGAATAAGGGCCGATTGCATCGGGAGCATTTTTAGTATAAATCTTTTCCATAACATCCTCCGTTCAAAATATAGATTTCAAAAATATTTAATAACATTATGATACTATATTTTAGAACAAAGTCAAGAGCTTTTTGGTAAAAAATATTATATTTTTTGGAATTTTTAAAAAAGGTATTGATTTTTAAAAAGATTTATGTTATAATTCATACGTTGTGAAAATTTCACACAATTTAATAGTGTTAATGGAGAGATATCGAAGTGGTCATAACGGGGCTGACTCGAAATCAGTTTGTGCGCAAGCACACGAGGGTTCGAATCCCTCTCTCTCCGCCAAAGCAAGACGGGACGCCAAAAGGCGTTCCGTTTTTGCTTTGCTGAGAATATAAACAGGGATTCGAACGCAGTGAACAAAACAACACGGTGCGTTGTTTTGTGAACGGTGACCGAAGATTTTTGCACGACGTAACAAAAAGATAATATCCGAAACGTCGGGCAAAAATCAAGAACGAATCCCTCTCGACAAGCGGCTCGGCGAAAAATTCTCGCATAAGCGAGTACCCCGCTCTTTTCATTGACAATTTTGTGTTTCTATGTTATAATAATCATAACACTTTGAATGAGGTGAACTTATGAATCAAGAAATCGCAAAATTGAATTTAAGAAAATATAAGATATCAAAAATCATAATATCAATTTTAGGACTTTTGGCATATGTTTTATGCGCTGTTTTTGGCGACGGTAAATTAATTATATCTGCGCTAGTTTTAGCTGTTATATTTATTAGATATGCTCCTTGGTTTTTCTACAGGAAATATATATCTAATCCTCTTTCCAACGAGTTAAACGCCCCTCTTTACTATGAAATTGTACGGCAAGGAAAAATTTATGTTCCCTCTGCAATTTGGCAACTTCAAGCCGAATACTTTGTTGGAAACCATAATAATGCTGTATGCATTTGCAATCAAAAACTGAATGATCCTAAAATTTCTAAAAAATACAAATACCATTATCTAATGTTTCTTGCTAATGTATATTTTGATATTGGAGATAATGAATCATTAGCTGATGTCTGCAAAAAATTCAACAGCGAATTAACAAAAGAGTCCAAGCGAAAGACAAATATGATAAAAAAGCAATTCCCTAGAATAGAATTTTATCAATACTTTGTAAATGAAAATTATGATGCTTGTTATTCATTCATATGCAAACCACAAACTCTACCAATAAATCAGATAAAGAATATATTTTTTAAAGCTCGCATTGCTCTTAGCAAAAATGAAAAAGAAGATGCCGAAAAGCACTTCAAAGAGGTTATTCAAAAAGCTCCAAATCTTAACTATGCGGATTTATCTAAACACGGACTTGAATCCATAGAAAAAGATGTTAGCTATAAAGATACTTTTGATAAGATTGATATATCCGATGAGTTTATAATTCCTACCCCATCAAAATCACAAAAAATTGGCAGAATTGTGCGTTTTACTGCTGGAATTATCATCGTTGCTATAGTAGTGTCGTATATCGGTTTTTCTATTTTTTTGAAAATCCATGAAAATCAACTAGCAAAACAATACGAGGAACAATTAGCTGAATATAACAAATATAACGAAAATGTTCGAATTTTGTTAGAAGAAAACCATGACGGAGTTGAAATTGTTGAAACTTTCAATTTGAAATATAAAGAACAAATTGTAGAAACTATGTTTGTTTCAAAGACAGATACGGGTATTATAATCGGCTCACTTTTTTCATATCCCGATGAAAACAAAACAACTTACGATATTGACTATGAAATGCCCTATTCCGATTTGAACAAAACTCATTCTCCATTAATGTACCTTGGATATTACTGCACTCTTCCCGATTACTATATAAAATGTTATTTTTATGCTGATGAAAAAGATGTTCCAGACAACTATTATCACCTAACTACTGTTCAAGTGAATGAAAAAACGCTGTATATTGTTATAATGCCAATACTGACAGAACCTCCGTTTGATATATAACTTTCAGGGCTACCGTGTGGTAGCCCTTTCTCTATCCTTTTTTACCCTCACCCCAGCAACTCTCCAATCGCCTGAGCCGTCCCCCTTTTACTAGTACTATCGATATGGCTATAAATATTCGCCGTAGTCGACATGTCCGAGTGCCCGATCCGCCTCTGAATATCCTTCGTCTGCTTGCCGAGCGCGAGCATTGTTGATGCGCAAGAGTGGCGCAGTTCATGGAATCTTAATATCACCATAAACTCGTTCACAATATCACTTTTACGTAGCAAAAAAATCACTCTGCTTTTTTTGCAAAATGACACTTTTATAGTTTACCGATTCTTTCCCTTTTCTCTATCCGCTCATTAAATATCTTTGTTAGCTTAGTTGACACCTTGATATCTTTATGGTATAATAATTGACGTTATAAGTTTCTTTATTATCAACAGGGGGCATTTTATGCTTTGTGATTTACACATACATTCGATTTATTCTGATGGGAGCCACACTCCGTCGGAAGTTATAGATTTAGCACTCGACGCAGGACTTTCTGCTATAGCCTTAACCGATCATAATACAATTGACGGATTAACCGATTTTATTTCTGCCGCTAATGGTAAAAATATAGATATAGTGCTCGGTGCAGAATTTTCGGCGAATTATAAAGGAAAAGAGCTACATATTTTAGGCCTTTTTATATCTCCCGAGCATTTTGATGACGTTTCAAATCTTATGGACAAGGTTACCAAGCGCAAGGAAGAAAGCAATATTGCTCTCATTGATTCGCTTAATGCGGCAGGCTTTGATTTAAGCTATGATGAAATAAAGAATCGCACCCCAAACGGAAAGTTCAACCGTGCACACGTTGCAACCGTTTTATTTGAAAAGGGATATATTGGCTCTATTCAAGAGGGATTCAAGACTATTCTCTCAAAGTCAGCGGGACACTATGCCCCTCCAAAGCTACTCTCTGCTAATGAAATCATAAATTTCATCAACTCGATTGGTGCCGTTGCGGTATTGGCACATCCGTTTTTAAGCTTAAATGAGCAGGAGCTTATCGAGTTTATCGAATCGCAAAACGGCCTTGTCGGAATGGAATGCTATTATTCGACCTACGACAAAGAAACTACCGAAAAATCAATACGCATAGCAAAAGAATTTAATCTCATTTGTAGTGGCGGAAGTGATTTTCACGGTTTAGCCAAACCCGATATAAAAATAGGAGTTGGCAAAGGTAATTTAAAAATCCCCTATGAGTGTTATCTTGACGTAAAAAAGCACGCAAAATAAATAAAAAAGCTACCATACGGTAGCTTTTTTATTTTACTTTTCTTTAGTTTCTATTAACAAAATCTTTTTCTCAAATCCGCCTCGCTTTTGAAATTTTTCAGCCCTTACCCTTTCAAGCTCTTCAAGAGTGTATCCACGCGCAGCCGTTGCGGCGTGAATTACCTCAAGCAAATCGGCAAGCTCCTCAAGGTTTTGATCCTTATGATATTCAGCCAGCTCTTCATCAAGTTTTGCGTCAATCATTTTGAGATATTCTTCATCGGAGAGAATTTCGGTTTTACACTCTGCACCGCTCGCTTCAATAATTTCCGGAATACGATCACGAACAAGCTTGTTATATATTTTAGTCATATATGCTCCTTGGTTATATAATTTCTATCTGAACAGCTTTCATAGCATTCAAGGCATTATTATGACTCTCAATGCTTACGCCCGCAGAGCACGAGGAATCAACGGCTATCAAAGTCTCGGGAAAAGCGGCTTTCAAGACTATTGCATTGGATATTACACAAATATCGGTGCACAATCCACAAAGTTCAATTTTTTCAATGGGTTCGCCAATGCTCTTAATCAAATTCGGCAAATCAATACTACCAAACGTTAATTTGTCTATGACAATATCTGCGTAAGGCTTTAACTCGTCGCAGATTTGCCATCCATCACTGTCTTTTATGCAATGAGGAACAGGAAGATTTCTTCCCTCTTGAGTATTCATATAGTCCTCAAAATGAGTATCTCTTGTAAAAATCACCTTGCCGTCAAAGCTTTTCACCTTTTCCACAACGTTCGAAACGATAGCCTTAGCAAGATCACTACCGAGACTACCGCTAATAAAATCAACTTGCATATCAACCACTATAAGATATTTCATAATAAACCCTCCATTTTTTATAATTATATCACATTTTAATGCCTATTTCAAGAAATTCTTTATTTACACATAAAAAATCATACATTGTGCAAAATAATCACAATAGGATTTTGGAGGACGATTATGGAATCAATTTGGGAAAAAGATATTAAAAGAAACAGGTTTGATACGCTAAACGGAAATAAAAACACCGACGTATTGATAATCGGAGGCGGAATCGCAGGCATTTTATGCGCCTATAAGCTAAAGAGCATCGGAGTTGATTGCATATTAGTTGAGGCAAACGAAATCTGCTGTGGCATCACAAAAAACACAACGGCAAAAATAACTTATGCCCATGGCTTGATATACGATAAGCTTATCAAGCGGTTTGGGTTTAAAAAAGCGCGTTTATATTTAGATGCACAGATCAAAGCCTGTAGTGAATACGCAGAGCGTTGTAAAAGCATTGATTGCGACTATGAAAGCATAGATGCATACGTTTATTCCCTACGCTCTAAAAAGCTTATAGAAAAGGAAATATCCTCCTTAGAACGACTTGGCGTTAAGCCCGAGGCATCAGATGCTCCCAATCTTCCATTAAGAGTTGCAGGTGCGCTCAAAATAAAAAATCAAGCACAGTTTCATCCATTGAAGTTCTTATATAGTATTGCCAAGGAGCTACCCATTTACGAACACACGAGTGTAACGGAATTAACGCCTAAGAAAGCTATTACAAACCAAGGCGAGATAACCTACAAAAAGCTTATCATCACCACGCATTTTCCTATTCTTAACAAGCATGGTTTATACCCGTTAAAGCTATATCAAGACAGATCGTATTTTATAGCTTTAAAGAATGCACCGAGCGTTGACGGAATATACGTTGACGAAGCCAATAGCGGAATGTCTTTTAGAAATTACAACGGCCTTTTATTTATAGGCGGTGGAGATCATCGCACAGGAAAGCCAGGCAAGGGTTGGAAAGAAATTGAAATATTCGCCAAGAAGCATTTTAAAAACGCAGAAATAGTTGGACGATGGGCAACACAGGACTGTATGTCGCTAGATGGAGTTCCCTACATTGGACAATATTCAAAATCAACGCCTAACGTATTTGTAGCAACTGGATTTAACAAGTGGGGCATCACAAACTCGATGGTAGCGGCAAATATTTTGTGCGATCTTATTCAAGGCAAACGCAACCCATATTCTATTGTTTTCTCACCTTCAAGAAGCATACTTCATCCACAGCTTGCAATAAACGCATTCGAAGCAACAATAGGACTTATTACACCAACAGTACCGAGATGTCCGCACCTTGGTTGTGCGTTAAAATACAATTCCGCAGAGCACTCTTGGGATTGCCCTTGCCACGGCTCACGCTTTAGCATTGATGGCGATCTTTTAGATAATCCCGCAACTGATGATAAGAAAATAAAAAAAATAAAGTGAAAAGACACGTTTAAAATCAAACGTGTCTTTTGTATTCAGTGCAAGTTCACTTATAGTTCATCTTGCGTTTTTTGATGGGCAAAAGCATTCGAGTCTGCTCCCTATATTCATCAAATCCCTCTTTGCGTGATTGTCTGCCATCGGCTAATGGTATACTCACTGCAAGGAAAAGCACTGTGTTTGCAAGTGCGCCGAATAACAAATACCAAACGGCAGGCACTGCGCATACAACCGAAAGAGCGATACCCCACCACATAAGTATTTCACCGAGATAATTGGGGTGTCGGGAATATTTCCAAAGTCCCGTTCGAATAAAAGTGCCATTTCTATTCTTTCTGAATTTGTGCATTTGAATATCTGCAATGCCCTGCATCGTTGCCGCAGCAATAGAAAGACCGACAAACAAAAAGCTTGCAATATTACCACTACAACCGTTAAGTATTGCATATGCCGCAGGCAAAACGCAACTGTAAACTACTAAAGTGGGAACCATATGTATTCCTATAAAATTGATTATGGGGTAAAATATACCCGTTTTTTCCTTAAGCATTGTGTAGCGCCAATCTTGATAGTTCAAGCTTGCAAATGTATATGCCCAATTAGCCGTCAATCTTATTGCCCAATAGGATACCGCTATATGCAAGAAGATACCATACAAGGTTAAACTATTTCCCGCCGAAAGAGCAATTAAAATGATTGGTGGTTGAACGCTCCAATATGGATCATATACAGAGGCGTTTTTAAATACAAGACTAAAAATAAACGTTGCAGCGGTTGCCGCTACATCCGCTATTAGCAAATTTATCCACCAGCTAAAATCAAGAAGTCTATATACCAATATTCCTATAATTGCAGCTATTGTATAGACCACAGTAATTACAACAAAGCTTGCAATACGATTTTTCTTTAATGCCTTCAAAATAATTCTCCAAAATATATATTTTTTACATTGTATCATAAAACACGCAAAAAAGCAAGAGGTCAAGGCATATAGCCTCGACCCCGTTATTTTAAAGCTCGTCAAGAGTACCAAATCTAAAGCCTCGGGCCTTCAATTCAATTATGACGTCCTTTAAAATTTCAGCATTGGTTTTCGACGTTGGATGCAAAAGCATTATCTCGCCGTTGTGGATATTTTCAAATATCTTTTTCTTTGCAAAGCTATGAGAGGGTTGATTTTCATTATCCCAATCTGCATAAGCGAAGCTCCAAAATACGGTTTTATACCCAAGCTCATCGAGATATTTTAAGCTTTCCTCGCTAAAACGTCCTTCAGGCGGTCTAAAAAACCTTTGCATTTGCTTTCCTGTTAACTCATAGTAAAGCTTTTCTGGCTTTTCAAGCTCGATCTTCAGCTCTCCACTGCTTTTTACCTTGGATATATTAATATGCTTTGAGGTATGATTGCAAACAAAGTGTCCGTCTTCCGCCATTCGCTTTACCGTATCTGGCGATTTTATGATAAGATTGCTTAAAATAAAAAATGCCGCTTTTACGTTTTCTTCCTTCAGCGTAGTTAATATGCTTTCAAGGTTTTCGTTTGAATATCCCGCATCAAAGGTAAGATAGATAACCTTTTCGCTTGAATCGTCGGAATATTTTTTGTTAACGTAATACCCGTTGTGTTTTTCAATAAAGCGAATTTTTTCATCAAGTTGAGGTTGCTTATTTTCCGAATTTCTGCTAACGTACCAGCTATACTCTTGAGCGGAGCTTTTTATTGACAGTGTAACAAATGCCGATAAAAGAATTAAGAGAGCAATGACTTTTTTCATTTTATCACCCCTTATTATTTTTTATCGATTTTTTAATATTAAACTATGAAAAAAACGCCAAGCAATTTTTGCTTGGCGTTGAATTTTAATAAAACGTTGCAACCTCTTGAGAGGGCTTAACCGCAAATTCAGTGCTTTCAACGTAAAGAACAGGACCTTTCGTTTTATAAAGCTTATTTGTTTCTATCTTAAGCGTTCCCTTCAAGGTTACCCATTCGCGTGATTTTAATTTGCATTCGGTTTTAAATATTGCAATCATTCCGCTAAACTGAATATCATCAACACAACACGTCATAACGTGTCTACCGATAACCGCAGCTTTCTTATCAAGACGAGGATCTCTTGCAACAATAGCCTTAAACTTTACCGTTTTATTATTGTATTTATCCATCTCCTCAGAGAGATCTCTATACCAAAGAGCATAATCGTCATCCTCGATTTGAATTATCGGAGCATCGATATCAAAAGGAAGCGGATCCTCGATATCATCATACTCAACGTGTCCGTCGGGATAATCGTAAACAATTTGGTTTCTGCGTGATATAGCCTTGATTATCTTGTGTATTTCCTCTTTGTCAGTATTTTCGTTTGCACGATTAAGAACGACCATTTCAGCATCCTTAACCTTATCAAACATAAGCTGACGCATATTGTTATTATAATTGATAAAGGTGTTAGCGTCTGCAAACATCATATTTTGATATATACCCCAATTTTCGGGCATAGCCTCATAAAGAGTTTGCAAGAGCCACATGCCGTTATATTCAACTATAATTCTATCAATCTTTTTGCTTTTTGTGAGCTCCAAAAGATACTCCCGGGTAAGATCGGATTCGTTCTCAATTATCTGAACGTTTACATTCTTGCCCCAAAAAGCAGAAGGATCCAACTCTTCAATTCCCTCTTCGCAAAGCAACAAAAGCGTTTTTTCACCGCTATTGAAATTTTGATCGTTAAGAGATTCTTGAATTATAGTGGTTTTACCACCCTCTAAAAAGCCTGTAAATATATATACCGGAAGCTTCTCCATAATTATCTCCTTATACGCCAAAGAGCTCCGCTATTGCGGTTTCGTCTATCTTTGCACCAATAACGCAAAGCTTTCCGATGGTTGAAGGACTGCCGCTACGAACGTTAGGCTCCTCGGGAACATAGTCGAAATATACCCAAGAGCCATCAGGAGACTCAACCATTCCCTTTGCGCGCAAAATCAAACCATATTTGTCGGAATCCTCAAGTGCGGAAAGAATGTTCTTGATATCGTCAGCAGTGTATTTTCTAACAGTTTCACGCCCCCAGCTTGTGAACACCTCATCCGCATGGTGGTGATGGTGATGGTGATGGTGATGGCGATCGTGGTGATGATGCTCGTGACAACACTCTTCGTGGTCGTGATCGTGGTGGTGATGCTCGTGGCAACACTCTTCATGGTCGTGATCGTGGTGATGATGCTCGTGACAACACTCCTCGTGGTCGTGATCATGGTGATGATGCTCGTGACAGCACTCCTCGTGGTCGTGATCATGGTGATGATGCTCGTGGCAGCACTCCTCGTGGTCGTGATCGTGGTGATGATGCTCGTGGCAGCACTCCTCGTGGTCGTGATCGTGATGGTGATGTCCGCAAACAGGACATTCATCCTCATGCACTGCATTATCAATAAACTCTGCAAGAGTGCTCTTATTCTCAATATTCTTAATAATTTCCGCGGCATCAAGCTTATCATACTGAGTTGCAACTATGGTTGCACCCTCATTCTTTCCACGAACCAATGCAAGAGCCTCGGCAAGCTTTGCCTCGGTAATCTTATCGGTATGGCTAAAAACTATGCAATCTGCGCAAGAAATCTGATCATTAAAGAACTCACCAAAATTCTTCATATACATCTTACACTTGCAAGCATCAACAACCACAGTAGAGCTATTGAGCACAGTATCTTCCAAGCTCGAATTTTGAACCGCCTTAATAACGTCGCTAAGCTTTCCAACGCCCGAGGGCTCTATGAGTATTCTATCGGGCTCGAATTCCGCCTTAACCTTTTTTAAAGCCTCACTAAAATCACCAACGAGAGAGCAACAAATGCATCCTGAATTCATTTCGGAAATTTCAATTCCCGCATCCTTAAGAAATCCACCGTCGATACCAATCTCACCGAATTCGTTTTCGATAAGCACAAGCTTCTCACCCTTATAAGCCTCTTTTATAAGCTTATTAATAAAGGTGGTTTTACCTGCGCCGAGAAATCCTGAAATAATATCTATTTTAGTCATAATTAACCTCTTTTTCTAAACAACAAAGGCTGCCGTAAAACAGCAACCTTTGTTTAATAATTTTAATTAAGCCTTGTTAACAGAACCGAAGAGCTCCATCTTTTCCTTTACGGTTGCCTTTATAGCCTCGAAGCCGGGAGCGAGAACCTTTCTGGGGTCAAAGCCCTTGCCGGAAAGATCCTTACCTGCCTCAATGTAACTTCTGGTTGCTGCCGCAAATGCAAGCTGGCACTCAGTGTTAACGTTGATCTTTGCAACGCCAAGAGAAATAGCCTTCTTAATCATATCCTCGGGAATACCTGTACCGCCGTGAAGAACGAGAGGCATATCACCGGTCTGCTGTTGAACAGCATCGAGAGTCTCGAAAGAAAGTCCCTTCCAGTTCTCGGGATACTTACCGTGAATGTTACCGATACCTGCTGCAAGCATTGTTACGCCAAGATCAGCGATTGCTTTACATTCTGCAGGATCTGCACATTCACCGGCACCGATAACGCCGTCTTCTTCACCACCGATAGAACCTACTTCTGCTTCAAGGGACATACCTTTTTCTTCGCAGATTTTAACAAGTTCTGTTGTTTTAGCAACGTTTTCTTCGATTGGATAGTGGGAACCATCAAACATAATTGAAGAAAATCCTGCTTCGATACATTTATAGCATCCTTCGTATGTTCCG
>JAZLCC010000035.1:0-21925 GCA_045614065.1 Eubacteriales bacterium
CGACGAGAGGGCTTGTCAAGCAAAGTACAGGTCTTTACGCTTGCGGCGCCTCTTTCACTAAGATGCATGCATATGCGTGAGAGGGTATTACCGCTATCGATAATATCCTCGACAACAAGAATATCAACGTCTGAAAGGTCGGTTCTTGCAATATCAAATTGAATGTTTATTATTCCTGTTGAAACGGTAGATCTACCATATGAGGAAACCTTCATCAATTCAATCTCGAGCGGAAGAGGAATTTTCTTAACGAGATCCGACATAAACAAAAGCGATCCCTTAAGCAATCCTAAAACCACGAGCGTTTTATTGGAATTTTTGTAATCTTCAGTTATTTTTTCCGCAAGAGAGGTTGTTATACTCTCGATTTCTTCTGCACTGATGAGAATAGTTTTGATTGAGTTTTCCATATCGTATGCCTTTCGATTTGTTTGTAATATTTATAGTGTTTAATTTTCTGCGTTTTGTATGCAAACCGCTATAACGGTCTTTTCATTATCGTTTGAATTTAACGGCGCTTTAGCTCCGTCGCGTAGAGCCACAAAGGGAATTGCCAAAATGCCGTCGTCGTCGCAGATTATCGGAATCCGCGAGCGAAGATATAACGGAATCTTTTTTTCGTTCATAAGCTTTTTAAGGCTTTTGTGAACTCCGCCCGATAGTATTTTATCTCCTGCTTGCCTGTTTCTTGCAACGAGATCGCCTTTTATTTTATCAAACGTAATATACAATACTGTTGATTTTTTGTAAATATTTTTTGAATACTGCTCGGAGTTTATGTAAATATCAACTCCTGCGGTATTTATTTCATTTTTGCCCACCGAAAGCGTCTTGCTAAAGCATATTTCGGCAATTTCCTTTTTTTGAGGAACAAAGCAGAGTTTTCCATTCTCAATTGTTGCCTCAATACCTTTGGGGAGAGAGACTGAGGAGTGGGGAATTGCACGCTTTGCTAAGCGCTTGATTGCATTTACGTGCGTTGTTTCAAGCGTAGTGCCGCTTGATATTCTGCCGTAAATCTCTATTATTGCTCGATTTGTAATTGAGGATTGAGCATCGCAAAGCACTTTTAGGTCGACTGAATAATCGGTAAAATTCTCCTCGACGAATCGGTCTGCCATGCCTTGCAAGCAAAGCGAGTCCTCTTTGAGAGCTTCTGTGGCTCTTGAGGTGTTTTTTATAACACCCGAGTTTATCTCTTTTAAAATAGGAACTATTTGATTTCGAATTTTGTTACGGGTATAATCGTTCTCAAGGTTTGTACTGTCGGTAACAAAATCCACTCCGCAAGACTTGCAAAATTCAATTATTTCCTGCTTTTCGAGCGTCAGTATGGGGCGAATTACCTTCCCGTGCGCAAGGTCTCTTGAATCGGGAATACCGCAAAGACCGCTAAGTCCCGCGCCTCGCGAGAGGTTGAATATTACTGTTTCAAGATTATCGTCGGCATTGTGCGCCGTTGCGAGTATCGGAATACTGTTATTCGTCATTATCTCGTCAAAAAAGCTATATCTTGCGTTCCGCGCCGCATTTTCTATACCCTCTCCGCTTTGCTTTGCAATTTCGGGTATGCATAGCTTTTTTGAAAAGAATTTAACTCCGAGAGCCTCTGCAAGCTCCTTGCAAAAGTGCTCGTCTCGGTCTGCCTCTTCGCCGCGTATTCCGTGATTTAAGTGCGCCGCATAGAGCGGAGCGCCGTTTTTATCACAGTATACCTTTAGCATGATCAAAAGAGCAGAGGAATCGGCTCCGCCCGAGAAGCCTACGAGGATAGGCGCATTCTTCGGAAAGCCCGAAAGAACGCAAGGCTCCTTAAAGCCGTCGGGAAGTGCTTTTGGTAAAAGTATTTCTTTTTGCATTTTAGATTATCCTTCTTGCATATCTGTTGCAAGTGAACGGAATTTGGTATATCTTCCAACCCAACCGACCTTAACGGTGCCCTGTGAGCCGTGTCGGTTCTTTGCAATAATTACCTCGGCAACGCTACCCTCGTCGGATTTTTCCTTATCGTAATATTCATCACGGTAGAGGAAGATAACGGTATCTGCGTCCTGCTCGATAGATCCCGAATCTCTAAGGTCGGAAAGCATAGGACGCTTATCGGTACGCGACTCAGGTCCACGGGAGAGCTGAGCACAGCAGATTATCGGAACGTTGAATTCCTTTGCCATAAGCTTAAGTCCTCTCGAGATTTCGGCAACCTCTTGAACACGGTTTTCACTGCGCTTATCGCTTTGCATAAGTCCGAGGTAGTCAACTACAACGAGTCCGAGATTTTGAACTCGACGGAGCTTTGCCTTCATACCCATAACCGAGATGCCTGCGGTATCGTCGATAAGAATGTTGCAGCCTGCAAGCTGAGTAGCCGTTGCCGCAATGTCTTCCCATTGCTTTTTATCAAGACGTCCTGTGCGCAAGCTGTAGCTATCTATCATAGCCTCGCTCGAAATAACACGGGTAACAAGCTGTTCAGCCGACATTTCGAGAGAGAATATGCAAACCGCCTTGTTAGATGAGAGAGCTACGTTTGTTGCTATGTTGAGCGCAAATGAAGTTTTACCCATACCGGGACGCGCTCCTATGAGGATAAGGTCGGAGTTACCCATGCCCGCAAGCACGTTATCGATGCCCGAAAATCCCGTTTTCGTTCCTCGTGCTCCATCTCCCTCGTCTGCAACGGTGTGAAGCTCACTGTATACGTTGGTAATAACCTCTTGTATTCTCTTAAAGTTAGAGGAGCTCTTTCCGCTTGCAATATCAAACATTCTTGCCTCTGCGTATTCAACGAGCTCGTTTGCCTCACCCTCTTCGGAGTAAGCCTTTTCGCTTATATCATCGCAGATAGAGATAAGACTGCGGAGAATGCTTTTTTGCTTTACTATCGTTGCATAGTCCTTTACGTTAAGTGCATTTGGAACTGCTTGATAGAGTGTTTTTATATATTCCTCGCCGCCCGATTTATCGTAAACACCCGCAGAAACGAGGGTATCTATAAGCGTAACAACGTCTATTTCCTTGCTCGCTATGAAAAGATTGCACATAGCGTTATATATGTTGGTATGCTCGGAGAGGTAGAAATCGGCGGGCTGAATGATCTCGGATATTTCGGTTATAGACTCAGGGTCAACCAATATAGAGCCGAGCAAGGATTGCTCCGCTATCAGCGAGAAGGGAAGCTTTCTTGAAAATTCATCCATTTTCTGTCTTGCCTTTCTTTTTTTGCGTTAAATTGCTTTAAATTACTTTTTCGAGGTAACCTCGATGTTGATCTTTCCCGCAACGTCGGTGTAGAGCTTAACGTCAGCCTTGAAGGTACCGAACGATTTTATGGGGGATGCAAGGCTTATCTTGCGCTTGTCGATGATAATGTTGTGGTTTTTCTGGAGAGCATCGGCAATATCCTTTGCGGTAACAGAGCCGTAAAGCTTTTTGTCGGGGCCTGCCGCATATTCGAAAACAACCTTGATATTCTCAAGCTTTGCGGCAATGTCCTTTGCATTCTGACGCTCAACGTCGATCTTGTGCTGCTTTGAAGCCTCTTTGTTCTTAGCCTCGTTTATACCTTTTGCGTCTGCGGGGATGGCAAGCTTTTTGGGAAAGAGGAAGTTGCGGGCGTATCCGTCCGAAACGTCAACTATCTGGTCTTTTTTGCCTTGTCCCTTAACGTCAGCGCATAAAATAACTTTCATTTTTTGAAATTCTCCTTTGTGTTTTATCGTTTTAGTGTAAGAGCTTAATCTTCGTCAAGCTCGGAGCTTTTTTCTGCTGCTATATTGTCAAAATACTCGTCAATAGCGCTCGTAAGCATTGCCTCTGCCTCTTCAAGCGTTGCGTCTGCAATTGCCGCGCCCGCCATATCAAAGTGTCCGCCGCCGCCAAGACGCTCAACAATGAGCTGAACGTTTATGCTACCGTCGGAGCGAGCCGAGACGTTTACTGTGTTTCCAATAAGAATAAGTGCAAATGCGGCGTTTACGTTCTTGATGGTAAGAAGCTTATCGGATGCCTTTGCCGCAAGAACTCTTGGGTTGTTGCTACCCATA
Source organism: Eubacteriales bacterium (assembly GCA_045614065.1). Taxonomy (GTDB): domain Bacteria; phylum Bacillota; class Clostridia; order Oscillospirales; family CAG-272; genus HGM12713. The sequence goes on from JAZLCC010000035.1 coordinate 4,044, forward strand.
TCCGCAAGCGACGTTATCGCAATATTGTTGCGGTATATCTTTGCGGCACTGCCAAATTGAGATGCCGAGAGATAATCGTCAAAGCCTTCTTCAAAGAAGGTTCTTGCGTATTCGGTGTCAGCTCCCGAGTTTTTAAGGTAGAGAGCTGCGGCGAAGGTACGCATACCAACTGTTCTTGTAAAATTCTTTGTGTCAAGCATAATACCCGACATCATAATACTCGCCTCTTCCTTGAAGCTTATATCGGCAGGCAATACCTCCTCAAGCATTTCGGCAATAAGCTCACAGGTTGAGGATGCCGTGGTGTCGATATATGCAAGTGCGGGCTCCTCGTCGAACTCCTCTTTCTTTATGTGGTGGTCGATTATAGCCTTTCTGAATACGCATTTAGCGAGATCGGGGGATTCAAGAATATTTAAATTGTTTGCATCAACAATTATGAGAAGCGTTCCAAAGCTGTTGTGCTCAAGCGCCGAGATTCCGTCAATGAAGGTATCCTTATATTCCGAAAGCTCAACAAGGCGTGATGCGCAAGCAATAAAGTTTTCGTTCTTTACGTCTGTAACTATCTTTACGTCGATATCACTGTAGGTGTTGCGAATGAGAGTTGTTATACCAATGCATGCACCGATACAATCGAAGTCGGGGTTTTTATGTCCCATAACGAGAACGTTAGAGGAGCCGTCGATAAGCGATGCAAGCTTTGAGCATATTATCTTTGCCTGGCCGCGCGTTCTTTTTTGTAATGCCTTGGTCTTTGCTCCAAAGTAGAAGGTTCCTTGAGGATTCTTAAGCGCTACTTGGTCGCCGCCGCGCTGAAGCGCCATATCAAGCGCTATCATTGCGTTGTGCTCACGCTCCTCAAGAGTTTCACCTGTGGTGGATATACCCATAGAAACCGTGAGCTGAACGTGCGCCTCGCTTATTTCAACCTTGTGTATCTCGTTGAGTATCGAGAACTTGTTTTTGATACATTCCGAGAGCATATCGTGGGTGAATATCAATAAGAATTTGTTATTCTCGTATTCGCAAAGAATACCGCCCATCTTGGTTGCCCATTCACGGAGTATCTTTCCAACTCGGCGAGTTTCGTCCTGATAGTTTACTCTAACGTATTGCGCAATCTCGTCAAGATTGTCAACTGTGATGTATCCTACTGCGGCGTAGGAGTTTTTGTAGAGAAGAGCTACGTCGGAAAGCTCGGTGATGTCAAAGAAGACTATCATCTGGTAAAGCTTACCCTTTGAAGAGAGCTGATGGCTTTCCATACGGTATTTCTTTCCGCCAAACTCGGCAATCTCCGCACGGCGAAGATCGTTGTAGGGGCGTGTTGTTTGCTCGGCATCAAGCCCTTCGATCTTTTTTGTGTTTTCCTCGGAGATTTTTATGAGCTCCGAAAGATTTATATTGCAGAGCTGGTCTATGCTGAGGTTGAATATCGTATCCTTTGCTCCAAGCGCGTTTGCGAATGCGTCGTTAGAGGTGATTATCTTGCCCTTCTCGTTAACAACGGCGTAGGGAATAGAAAGTTGATTTCTAAAGGCGTATATAACGCTTCCTGCTTGCTCGTCGGATGCGTATTTTTCATTTCGAAAGGTGTTGAGCTTTCGGTGAAAGACAAAGTAGATAATGAGCGAGATTATTCCGTAGAGTGCAATAAATACTGCACCGCATATTGCGGGATTTATTGCGGAAACAAATACACACAAAATGGTATTAATTCCCATCATTATCAATCCGAGAATGATGTATATTCGAGAGGGAAGCTCGCCTATTCGCGTAAGCCTGTCAAATTTCTTGTTTTGCATAACGTGTATGTCCTTTCGTACAAAATCGCATAATAAAGGATTATAACCATACTATTATAGTATTATAGCACAAAACAGCCTTTTTGTAAATGATTTTTTGAAATTTTATATAATAATGAAGAAATATAAAATATTTTTATAAAATCTTGAAAAAACTATTGCAATTACTTAAAATATGTGGTATAATAACACAGTATTCGAGTGGGCTTGCAAAAGTCCACTCTTAATTATTGCTTAAAACGGAGGGCTTATGGCAAAAAATTCAAAAAGCATCGTAGAAACCGTAAAAGAGCTTGCAGACCCTATAGCGGAATCTCTCGGCTGCTGGGTTTGGGACGTTGAATTCGTTAAGGAGGGCGCAAGAAAGATATTGCGCATCACCATCGATTCTGAGGAAGGTATCGACATTAACGTGTGCGAGCAGATGCACAGAGCAATAGACGTTGTGCTCGACGAGGCAGATCCTATTCCGGAGGCGTACTATCTTGAGGTATCCTCACCCGGAATCGAGCGCGAGCTTCGAACCGACATTCACATTGAAGCCTGCGAGGGCTGGGACGTAGAGGTTAAGCTCTATGCACCCATAGACGGACTTAAGGTATTTCGCGGAGTTCTTCTTCAAAACGGAGAGAACGGAGAAATACGTATAGATGCAAACGGAAAAGAGCTTTGCTTTGAGAGAGCCTCGGTTGCAAAAATAAGCACTTATTTTGATTTTAAATAAAATTATATAAAAGGACGGAAGGAAAAATGAACAAGGAATTTTTTATAGCTCTTGATATGCTCGAAAAAGAAAAGGGCATACCTAAGGAGTATATGCTTGAGAAGATCGAGGCGGCACTTTTGTCGGCTTGCAAAAAGGAATACGGTCCAAGCACCGTAGTTCGCGTTGCCGTAGATCCCGTCAAGGAGGATCTTAAGGTTTACATCCAGAAGGAGGTTGTTGAGGAGGTTACCAATCCTCAGTGCCAGATTTCCTTGGAGGATGCAAAGGCTATAAGCCGCAGATACACTCTCGGCAAGGTAGTAGAGACCGAGGTTAAGACCAAGAACGTTCGCCGTCTTAGCGCATCTGCCGCTAAATCGGTTATCATTCAGGGTATCCGCGAGGGTGAGAGAAAGGCAATGCAGGACGCTTACGAGAGCAAGCGCGGCGAGATAATCACCGCAACCGTCAGCAAGGTATTCACCGATAACGGAAACATACTTGTTGATACAGGTAATGGTCATGCAACACTCCTTCGCTCTGAGCAGATTCCCGGTGAGGTTTTCTACGTTGGAGATAAAATTAAGGTATTCGTAATGGAGGTTAATAAAGACCTCAAGGGTCCGCTTGTAACTCTTTCAAGAGTTCATTCCGGTCTTGTACGCAGAATGTTCGAGCTTGAGATTCCCGAAATTCAGGACGGTATCGTTATGGTTAAGGGCGTTTCGAGAGAGGCAGGCTCAAGAACCAAGATTTCGGTATGGTCGCGCGACGAGGACGTAGATGCAGTCGGCGCTTGTATCGGTAATCACGGAATGAGAATTCAGGAGATTGTAAAAGAGCTTCGCGGCGAGAAGATTGATATTGTAAAATACAGCGAAGATCCCGCAGAGTACGTTGCGGCGGCGCTTGCACCCGCAGACGTTCGCAGCGTTGAGTTTACCGATGAAAGATCCTGCAGAGTTATCGTTGATAACGATCAGCTCTCGCTTGCAATAGGCAAGGAGGGTCAGAACGCAAGACTTGCGGCAAGACTCACGGGAATGAAGATAGATATAAAGGCTGAGTAATACGAACGCAAGGAGGGACTAAAATGGGACAACAGGCATTAAAACCAAAAAAGATTCCCACAAGGCAGTGCCTCGGATGTAACGAACATAAGCCGAAAAAGGAGCTTTTGAGAGTGGTAAGAACTCCCGAGGGCGAAATAGCGCTTGATTTCACGGGTAAGAAATCGGGCAGAGGCGCATATATTTGCTTTGATGTAAAATGTCTTAAAAAGGCAAGAAAGTCAAAGAGAATAGAAAAGAGCCTTGAAACCGTAATTCCCGACGAGATTTACGACAGTATGGAGAGCGAGCTTGATGGATACAAAGCAGACTGAAAAAATATTGTCGGCGCTTGGCTTATGCGTAAGAGCCGGAAAAGTAATTTTTGGTGTTCCTATGATATGCGATGCGCTTAAAAAGGGCGGAGCAAATAAGCCCGTGCTTATAATCGAGGCGTCGGATACCTCGGATGGAACGCATAAACGAATCGCGGATAAATCTGCATTTTACAAAGTTAGGACGGTTCGCATAGATTGCGACGGAGCTACATTGGCGTCGGCTCTGGGAAAGACCGCCTCTCTTGCGGCAGTAGCGATAAAAGACAAAGATATGTGTAAAATAGTAGAAAAATATATTTGACACGCAAAGGGTTAGAGGTTAAACTCTTTACTCAGACCTTAAGGAAAGGAAGTTTTTCGAGATATTTCGAAAAACGAGGTGCAAAATATGGCAGCAACAACAAAAACGTCGGCTATGTTAAAGGTTAATCAGTTATCTAAGGACCTCAATATTAAGAGCAAGGATATGTCCGAGATAATGACCGCTGAGGGAATAGAATATAAAGCGCAAAAGGTACTCACTCCTCTTGAGTTTTCTATACTCTTTAACAAGCTTACTATGGATAATCAGATAAACGGTATAGACGATTACCTTGACGGTATAACGAGCATTCCCTCTAAGAAGAAGGAGGAAGCAAAGCCCGAGGTGGCTACCGAGGTAAAGGTTGAGGCAGCTCCCGCAAAGGCAGAGCCTAAGCCGGAACCCAAGGCAGAGCCTGTAAAAGCAGAGCCTAAGCCCGAGGTTAAGGCGGAGCCCGTAAAGGTAGAGCCTAAGCACGAGCCTAAGGCAGAGCCCGCAAAGGTAGCTCAAAAGCCCGAGGTTAAGGCAGAGCCTCAAAAGCAGCCTATGGCAAAGACTCCCGCAAAGAGCTTTGAGCAAAAGGATGCTCCCAAGGCAAATGCTCCGAGAAATGACAGACCTGCAAGACAGGATAGACCCGCATATCAGCAGGGTGCGCAGAATGGCGCTCAAAGACCTCAGGGCCCCCGTCAGGGATTTGAAAACAGAGATAATAGAGACAATCGCGACAATCGCGATAATCGCACGGATAGAGCTCAGGGCGGCTTCCAGCAGAGAAACGACCGTGGCGGCTTTAATTCTAACGATAGAGGTCAGCAGAACGCTCAAAGAGGCGGTCAGCAGAAGAACGGCTATCAGCAGGGTGGAAAGGGCGGCTTCTTTGATAAGGACGACCGTTCGCAGAACGCTCCCAGAGAGAAATTTAAGCCTCAGCCTATCGTAAGAGGTCAGAGCGTTAAGGGCGATGACAATAAGCAGAGAGGCGCTACTCGTGTTGTTGATATGCGCGGTGGATCGGTTGATCTTTCGAAGTATGATGAAAAGCTCGATAGCTTTGTACCCGATAACGTTTCGGATATGCGCGGCGGTATGCAGCGTGTTAAGAAGCAGGGCGGCGGCGCAAACGGCGGCTTCGCTCAAAAGGGCGCAAAGAATAATAAGGGAAAGAAGACTCCTCCTCAGCTTGTAACAAAGGCTCCCACGAGCGTTGTTCTCCCCGCAGAGATAGTTGTAAGTGATCTCGCATCTCGCTTAAAGGTTACCTCGGGCGAGGTTGTTAAGCGTCTTATGATGCTTGGAATGATGGTAACCGTAAACCAGACAGTTGATTTCGATACCGCAGCAATGGTTGCATTGGAGATGGGTATTGCGGCAACACAAGAGGTTATAGTTACTATCGAGGAAAAGCTCTTTGAAGAGGTAGAGGATTCCGAGGAGCAGCTTCTTCCTCGTCCCCCCGTTGTATGCGTTATGGGACACGTTGACCACGGTAAGACCTCTATACTTGATGCAATCCGTCATACAAGCGTAACCGCAGGCGAGGCAGGCGGTATTACTCAGCACATCGGTGCTTATAGAGTTAAGGTAAACGGTCAGGATATGACCTTCCTTGATACCCCCGGACACGAGGCGTTCACCGCAATGCGCGCAAGAGGTGCACAGTCTACCGATATAGCAATTCTCGTAGTTGCGGCAGACGACGGAATCATGCCTCAGACCGTTGAGGCTATAAACCACGCTAAGGCGGCAAATATCGATATCGTCGTAGCGATAAACAAGATGGATAAGCCCACGGCTAACCCCGATATGGTTAAGCAGGAGCTTACCAAGTACGATCTCGTTCCCGAGGAATGGGGCGGAGACGTTATATGCGTTCCCGTTTCTGCACTCACAAAGCAGGGTATAGATGATCTTTTGGAGAACGTATTGCTCGTTGCGGAAATGAAGGAGCTTAAGGCTAACCCCAACCGTCTTGCAAAGGGTCTTATTATCGAGGCTAAGCTTGATAAGGGACGTGGTCCCGTTGCAACCGTACTCGTTCAAAACGGTACGCTCCACAACGGCGACGTAGTTATTGCGGGAACCGCTGTTGGTAGAGTAAGAGCTATGACCGACCACAAGGGTAAGAGCGTTAAGGAGGCAAAGCCTTCGACTCCCGTTGAGATAATCGGTCTTTCTGAGGTACCTATGGCAGGTGATGAGTTCAATGCCGTTAAGGACGAGAGAATGGCAAGAGAGCTTGCAGATAAGCGCCGTAACGATGCTAAGGAAGAGGTATTCAAGGCTAATGCAAGAGCAAGTCTTAACGATCTTTTTGCGCAGATTTCCGATGGTGTTAAGGAGCTTAACGTAATTGTTAAGGCAGACGTTGGCGGCTCTGTTGAGGCTGTTAAGCAGTCGCTTGAAAAGCTTTCTAACGACGAGGTTAAGGTAAGAGTTATCCACGGTGCGGCAGGCGGAATCCGCGAGGGAGACGTTATGCTCGCAGCCGCTTCTAACGCAATCATCGTAGGATTTAACGTACGTCCCGATAAGGTGGCACTTGATAGCGCAGAGCGTCAAGAGGTAGAGATAAGAACCTACCGCGTAATCTACGATTGCATTAACGAAATAAGCGACGCTATGAAGGGTATGCTTGCTCCCGAGTTTAAGGAGGTTCTCCTTGGACACGCAGAGGTTCGTCAGACCATTCACGTTCCGAGCGTTGGAACTATTGCAGGTTCTTACATTCAGGATGGTAAGGTAACAAGAGCTTCTATGATAAGAGTTGTTCGCGACGGTATCGTTATCTTTGAGGATAAGATAAGCTCGTTGCGTAGATTTAAGGACGACGTTAAGGAAGTTGCACAGGGATATGAGTGCGGTATCGGTCTTGATAGATTTAACGATATCAAGGTTGGCGACGTTCTTGAGGCTTATATTATGGAAGAGGTTAAGAGATAATTTTATAAAAAATATGTGGGGGAAAGAAAAACTTCTTGAAAGAAGATTTTCTTTCCCCCACACCTCCTATTTTTCAAGAACTTTGCAAAGGGGAGCTTATATATGAATAAAAAAGAAAAAATAATTGACGCAGATTTTTGCCGTATGCTCTCGTTAGCCGAAAAATATTTTGATGCAAATAACATCGAAGGTATTGAATATCATCAATGCCTGGTTTTAAAAACTGAGCAGAGAGAAATGGTGTATTCGTTTGCTTGTGATTCCGTTAAGGAGCTGGTTGATAAAAGCTGTGATGTGTTAACAAATGAAAAAATAAGCGCTGTCCACAAAATCGTTTGTATGTGGGAGGGCGGAGGAATTGATTCTCCTGCATACCGTTTTATGAAAGCATTGTGCGAGCTGAACAGTGAAAATAAGAACGCTCAAATCTTGTTGAACGCAGGTAATGGCGAATATGTAATTAAAAGAATTTGCGACATTATTAAACTATAAAGCATAAAAAAGGGGCTGAAAATTCAGCCCCTTAAATTTTTATTATTAATTATTTCTCGTCCTCGATGAGTCCGTAGCCGCCGTCGTTACGCTTGTAAACAACGCAGATTTCCTCGGTTTGATCGTCTCTGAAAACGAAGAACTCGTGCCCCAAAAGATTCATCTGCATTATAGCCTCTTCAACAGACATAGGCTTAATCGGGAATGCTTTGCGGCGAATGTTGAACTCGCCCTCTTCCTCAAGGTCCTCACCGGTGTCAAATATTGCGCCCTCAAAAACAACGTTCTTAAGCTTGCGCTCAAGTCGAGTCTTGTTCTTGCGTATCTGACGTTCTATAAGATATACGGCTCTGTCAAGCGCATTGCGGAAGGTCTCGTCCGAAACCTCGCTTCTGAAAATAGCGTCCTGCGCGTTTATAGTTATCTCAAGGCATTTCTGCGAATGCTTGATGCTGAGTGTTACCGTCGCGTTGCAATCATCGCCAAAGAACTTGTCGAACTTTTGCATCTTCTTCTCGATAGCCGCTTTCATTTCATCCCATACGTTTAACTGTCTACCAATAATAGTAACCTTCATACTTGACCTCCTAGGGTAAAAAGTTTGGAATTTTACTTCCTGATTATATTATAGCACGGTTTTTTGCGTTTGTAAATAGATTACAATAAAAAAATCAAAAAAAGAATAATTTTGTGCAAAACAAACAATGCGTTCAAAAACGCACGAAAATGCCACAGCTGGAATATTTTTCGCCATTTGGAATTAAAAACACTTTTATGATGCGTATTTTTTGAAAATATTTTTCCAAAAAACGAAAAAATATCAAAATATTTGTACCATTGTCCGTTTTATGATACACAAGTAGTGTTATAATGATGGCACAAGGAAAGACCGAGAAATCGGAGCTTTACCGATATTAAAAATACTCAAAAATAAGGAGAACTGAAAATGAGTGGAAATTTGAGACATATAAATAATGCAATGAATACGCAGGTAATGGGAGCTAAAAATAACGCTCGCAGAGCAAACAATAATGCAAAGGTTAATGCCGAGAGCGAGCTTCCTCTCGTTCACGAGAGCTGCAATTTTTCGGGATTTTCGATGGCGGCAGTTGCGGGAGCATTGTTGCTTTTTGCAGGAATTCTTCTTTACGCAATCGTAATTTAAAATCTAAATATTAGCATCATTAATACTAAAAGTACTTGATTTAATTTGCGGTTTGTGTTAAAATAATTTCGTACGTTTTTCACACCCAAACTGTTAATTAAAATTATGGCAAAACAACCTAACCAAAAGTTAAAGCTTTTATACTTATTAAAAATATTATATGAGCAAACGAGTGCCGAATCTGGTCTTACGATTTCCCAAATTTCGGCAGAGCTTTCCAAGTACGGAATCAGCGCCGCAAGAAAGAGCCTCTACGATGATATAGAGTCGCTTCGAGTATTCGGAGTTGACGTTTCGGTCATGCGTGATCGCTACGTTAGATATTACATAGCTAATCGCGAGGTGAAGGCGGCAGAGCTTAAATACATTTGTGATGCGCTCTCAAGCTTTGAGGCGCTTTCGCCAAGTGCTTCGTATGAGCTTTCAAAAAAGCTTGTTAAGATATGCGGAGTTAAGGAAAAAACAAACGGTGCGGAAATATCCGAGCCGATCTATAAAACCCCTAAGTCGGTTTACGAGCTGCAGGATAAAAATATAGAGCTTTTATCGTCGGCAATATCAAGGGGTAAGAAGATTTCTTGCAGGGAGTTTGCTTGGAATGCTCTAAAGCAGAGAATTATATTAAACGGCGGTCAGGCGTTTAAGCTTACACCTATTCGCATTATATGCGATGAGAGCTATATGCTTTGTGCGTACAATGGAAAGAGCTTCTCGCTATACAATATAGACCGCTTGCTCGATCTTGAAATATTAAATGAAAAAGCCGATGATCTCAGCGCATACCGTGATCTTCCCGAGGTAAATTTTGGTGCGGATCATGAAAATTTGCGCCTCGAATGCGATCATTCCTTTGCGAGTGATGTCTTTGAAAAATTCGGTCTTGGCGTAACCGTGCTCTCTAATCGAGAGGAGAGCTTTGAAATATCGGTCAAGACAAGGCTTGACGATGGCTTTTACGCTTGGCTTTTCAATAATTCGAGATACGTTAGGGTAGTAGCGCCCGAGCGTGTCCGCGATGCTCTTAAGCAGAAGCTGCTTATGGCGCTTGATAATATCGACCGCGATTTTCGCGTAAATTGAATAAAGTTAAAATAAAAAAGGAGCTGTCTCAAATTTGCATTTGAGACAGCCCATTTTTTTGTTTAGAGTTTACTGATTGTTATTTTTCATCGCCTCGAAACAAGCACTGCAATATACAGGTCTGTCGTTCGAAGGCTGGAAGATAACTTTCGCAACGCCGCCGCAATTAGCGCAAGTCGTTTCAAAGTATTCACGCGGAGCTCTTCCTGCGTTCTTCTTTGCATCACGGCATGCCTTGCAGCTCTTAGGCTTATTAGTAAAGCCCTTCTCCTGGTAGAATTTCTGCTCACCGGCAGTGAAAACAAACTCGTTTCCACACTCCTTGCAGACGAGAGTTTCATCAACAAACTCTGCTACGCCACCAGTTACTACTTCTTCGTTCATGATTGCTTTTACCTCGCTTTATTGGATTTGCCCCGAAACATTTGCTTTTGAGGCTTTATATAAGGATAGGCAGAATGCCTATTCACTTCGGTTTTGATTAAGGGACGCTTTTAATTTTACTCTGATCCTATAAATCGCATTTGAAATCGATTTCGAATCGGTGTCAAGGGCTTTAGCAATTTCGGTGATCGACGATCCCGAAAGGTAGAGCTCCCAGACCCTATATTCGTACTTTGAAAGGGTAGAGCGAATGATTTTGAAAAGTGCGCGTAAACGTTCCTCCTCTAAAAGCTTTGAGGATGGATCCTCAGAGAGCTCCTGTGGGAGAAGGTTGTCCGAAAATTCTTGTGCCTCGGGGTTGATGCGCTTTGCAATGCGAATTTGTGAAATGAGCGCGTTGAATATGCACACTTTTGCGTATAAGCCAAGCTCTACGTCGCTTTGATCTAACTTGTAGGTAAGAATCGAATTGTAGAATGCGACAGATGCTTCCTGACGAAGATCATCCTTGTCAATGGAGGATGCACCGTCAGAGCAAAACATATTTACCGAAGCTTCTATAAGCGGGGAGTACTGTTCTAAAAGGGAAACGAATGCTTGTTGGTCGCCACTGCGGACAGCCAAAATAAGCTCGTTTATCTCTTTTTTGCTTTTTTTAGAATTCATTATGCTTCCTTTTGCCTTGAGAAGTTTAAACAACTGTCCTTTAATTGATACAGTTTATCCGCTTCTCTAATTCTATTATATCATTAAAATGTATAATGTCAATAGCTTTTTTGAAAATTTTTTTGTAAAAAATTGACGAAAATTGTTTTATATATATAATCGACAAAGGCAATTGTGATTTTTTGGTGAATACAACAACGCCAAATGGCATTTTTTGCATTTTTTAGTCGTTGAAGATGTAGTTGGCGTTTCCTTCCATAAGAGCAAGGGTAGCACGGTATATATCCTCAGGGCGCTCGCTAAAGTTATCTTGCATGCGTCGAGCTCGCTCCTCGTGGTCGACGACGAGCGTTTGAGAGAAGATGCAAACGTCCTTTTCGGTAAAGGAGAATGTGATGCGTATCATACCGTTTTCTGCGCGCTCTATTTGCGAGCGAGCTATAACGCCACGCTTTTTAAAGTCGAGGTAGCGAAGCGCCTTGCGCAATGCGTTTTCGAGCATGGACTGAACAAGCTCACCATAGAACTGCTGGGAGCAGAAAAGTCCTTTTTTGGTAATGATGTACTTTTCCTCGCCCTCGTCATCCACCTTTTGAACCAAGCCGAGGTCAAGCATATCAATGAAAGCCTCGGAGAAATCGAGATAGAGAACGTAGTCGGTCTGCATAACGATATCACTTATAGTTGCATAGCTTAATGGGTAATTTATATTTTCGAGAAGATAGAGAACGAATATCTTCACGTTTTTCAAAGGTCCTATCTTAGATGCCATATTTATTTGCCTTTCTTAAAATTTTATATAAATATTTTACCATAAAAATGAAAAAAATTCAATAAGTATTTGCATTTATCAAAAAAATGTGTTATAATAAAAAGGTCTATATGAAATAGTTAAGCAAAAGAACTGTAAAGGAAGTAAAAAATATGATTTCTATAGCTTTACTCGGATTTGGCTGTGTTGGTAGCGGTACCGCCGAGGTATTGACTGAAAATAAAAAAATAATCGAGGAGCGTCTCGGATGGGAATATCAAATCAAATACGTTCTTGATCTTCGTGAATTTCCCGATAGCCCCTTTGGAGATCTTGTAGTTCACGATTTTAATATTATATTGAACGATCCCGAGGTAACTATCGTTGCCGAGATGATGGGCGGCTCGCACCCTGCATACGATTTCACCAAGGAGTGCTTAAAGGCAGGCAAGAGCGTGATCACTTCTAACAAAGAGGTTGTTGCAAAGTACGGCGTTGAGCTCGGTGAGCTTGCGGCGGCAAACGGCGCAAGATACTTGTTTGAGGCAAGCGTTGGCGGGGGTATTCCGCTAATTCCCCCCATGACGGTCGATCTCGCATCGAATAAAATTAAGAAGATAAACGGTATTCTTAACGGTACCACAAACTATATAATCACCTCTATGCGTGATTGCGGAGTTTCCTTTGAGGATGCGCTTAAGGAAGCGCAGAGACTTGGATACGCCGAGGCAAATCCCGCAGCCGATATAGAGGGCGTTGATGCCGCTCGTAAGGCGGTTATTCTCGGAGCGGTTGCTACCGGCAAGCTTGTATCCCCCGAGAGCATTCACCGCGAGGGCGTAACAAAAATAACTCTTTCCGACGTAGCTCTTGCTCGCAAGCTCGGATATGAGATAAAGCTTATCGGCTACGTAGAGGATATTGATGGTAAGCTTATGTGCTTCGTTTCTCCTATGGCGGTTCCCACCTCAAATCCCCTTGCAAGAGTTGATGACGTGTTCAACGGAGTTCTTGTTACGGCTAATATGGTCGGCGAGGTAATGTTCTACGGCCCCGGAGCAGGCAAGCTTCCCACTGCAAGCGCAGTAGTTGCCGATATAGTTGACGTTATAGCAAACCGTAACACCGCATCAAAGCCTCTCGGCTGGGTTGCGGCAAATGAGTGCGACGTTGCTGACTTTAGTGAGTTCTCCTGCCGCCGTATGGTAGTTTCGAGTGCGCCTCTTGCAGACTGCGTTTCTGCCGACGGAGCGTATGCGTATATAAGCGAGGCTATGACCGAGAGCGATGCAGATGCGCTTAAGGCAGGTAATAGCGCTATTCTTGCGATATACAGAGTGCTTTAATTAATCAAATGATATAAAATGAGTATGGGAGTTTTCTCATACTCATTTTTGCTATATTTTTTAGAAGATTTTTGTTTTTGTGATGAAATTATAAAAATACCTCTTGACATTATAGTTAACTATAATGTTATAATGGTGTCAAAGGAGGCTATGAAATGATAAAAATAGGCTTTGGGATAGACGAGCTTGCAAGGAATTACGCGTTGAATAAAATTATTTTTATACGCACTTATGCAAGAGAAAGTGAGGATAGCGAGGGAGTTAGGAATTTTGTTCTATAAAGAATAAAAGCGTTATTTACTCAAAATACAAAAAATAAAAGCAGTTTTTCTATGGTAAAACATAGTTAAAACTGCTTTTTGTGTTTTTGAAGCTATTTATTTTTTCTTTTTCTTCTTTTTGTTCTCGCTATCGCTCTTGAAGATTTTGTCTCTTATCGGCGAGTAGAAGAATATACCGATCATCATAACTACCGCAAATAAAATAAGGTAGAATATGACGGGGCAAGAGAAGCTTCCGTTTGCCGTGGATTCGATAAACGGAGTTACGCCGTGCTTATAAACTGCGGCGAAAATCATAGATCCGCAAGCTATAGTTGAAAGAATGGGAAGAATAAATCTCTTAAATACGTTAAGCTCTTTTTCCTTTATCATCCACGCGATAAACATAGGAATGTAGAGCGCGTATATCGTAACTATCGGGAGCTCGGACGAGTCAAAGCTAAAAAGACCGAACCAACCGCCGTCAAGATTTGCACCGTAGAAGTAAACGAGCCAAACTGCGCTTAAAAGCAAGCCCCATATAGCCGAGTTTGTGGTCATATTGGTTGCTTTATCTACCTGTGCAAACATCTCGTGCTTGGGACCCTCTTTGCGTTCTGCAATAGCGTACATTCCGCGTGTTTCCGCAAGCATAAGACCGTTAAGCGTTCCAAGGCAGGAAACGACTATACATATATTAAGGAAGCTTCCGCCGATCTTTCCAAAAACGTTTGTAAACGCCGACGTTGCGCCGCTGGAGATAAGAACCTCGTTTGTAGCTCCGCCTGCAACGCCTATATAATAGAGAACGTAGCAGATAACTACGATAAAAGCTCCCGCAACGAGTGCAATGGGAAGATTTCTTTTTGGGTTCTTAAGCTCTGCGTTTATCGAGGTAGCAACTATCCAACCCTCGTAAGCAAAAACCGTTGCAACTATTGCCGCAAACAATCCGCTAATAGTGCTTCCACCCGTGGGATCGCCAACGGGGGTAACAAGGTTGTGTTCAATAGTGCCGTTGAATGCGCCCACAATGGTTCCGATTATTGCCATAAGGATTATCGGTATGAGCTTAATTACGGTTGCACTTATCTGAAATTTTCCCGCAAGCTTTGGGGAGAGTGCGTTCATAGCGTATGAGAGAATGAGGAAGAAGCCTGCAAGCAGCATTACCTGCGGACTCGTCATATCCCATCCTATAAGCACACCAAAGTATCTTGCCGATACCCAGGCGAGCACCGACGTCATTCCGGGGTAGTAGATGTTTACCAAAAACCAAGCAATTAAATATGCATAGCCTTTGCCGCAGGTTTTCTCTGCGTAATCTATAACTCCGTTTGCCTTCTCGTGCTTGGTTGCCATAATGGCAAACTGAGCCGAGCAGATTATCATAATAAGACCCGTAATACACCAAGCGGCAATGCCTATCGGCATATTTCCGCCCGTAGCCTTTAGCACGTCCTGTGCCTTAAAAAAGACTCCCGAGCCAATAACGGTTCCAACGACCATACAAATAGCCGTTGCAAGACCGAATTTTCTTGTAAGCTTTTCCATTTAATTTTCTCCTTGCTTTGTTATAGCATCCGCCATAGCATCCTCAAGAAGCTTTTTGGCGTGAATGATATCGGCGATCTGCTGATCACCGCTAATTTCGCGTTCTATTGTAAAGGGTCCTTTGTAATCAAATTCATTTATAAGCCTTTCAACGATGGCAGGGATATTTGCCTTGCCGTCGCCTGCGCGAGCCTCGCGACCGAGATACATTCCGTCGGTAGGATAAAATCCGTCCTTAATGTGTGTATCCATAACGTATTTTCCAAATACGCAAAGTGCGTCGAGAGGGTTGGCTTTTCCGTAAAGTATCGGATTTGCCGTATCAAGATTTATACCGAGATTGTCGGTTCCAATGCTTTCAATCGTTCTCAAAAGCGTTATCGGGGTCTCCTGACCCGTTTCGAAAAGGAAAATCTGCCCCTTAGACTTCATATACGAGCAAAGATGCTTAAGAGCGGCAACCGTGCCCACAAAGTCGGGGTGGCTTGGATTTTCGGGAATAAATCCAACGTGAGTTATTATTTTATCAACGCCTATCTTCTCGGCAAAATCCGATGCCGAGAGCAATTCCTCAAGGCGCTTAAATCGATAAGCCGTTGGAACAAGGCCTATCGTGTCGGGCCCCTCGGTAAAATTCCACATAACGGGACCTGTGTATCCTGCCCAAAGCGCAGAAACCGAAACGTTTGTGTTCTTTACGGCGTCCGAAATATATTTTATTTGCTCCTCGTCCTTGAAAATATCAACGTTCCAAATGCAAAGCTGGCAGGAGTATATTGAAAGCTCGCAATTTTTGGCGAATTTCTCATAAAGATCAACGCCGTAATCGTAGTTGATCATAACGCCTATTTTATTTTGGTTCATAATAGTTCCTACACCTCAAAGATATATCTTTTCGCCACCGTTTTTAGCGCTCTCAACAAGCTTTTCGATAAGGAGTATCGAGCTCGATGCGTGCTCGGGAGCGTTTACGGTGTTTATGAAATCGGCATCTCCGATAAGAAGCGCCATGTTGCGTATCTCCTCTGCCATTCTGTCCTTGCGGTTCTCGATTTTTGTTTCCTCTGCTATAAAGGACTCGCCAAAAGAGGGGTAGACGGTTACGTCGCCGCCCTTGTAGATAAGCGTAGCATTCTCAAAGCGCGCGCGGTAGGACATATGGAAGGGAGTACCCTTCGCCTCGTTCCAAGATGCCGTGGCAAATACGGTTATGCCGTTATCATAGAAAAGACGTGAATTTATATATTGCATCGGTACTTCGTTGTCAAGCGTTACCGCAGATACGGCGTTTGGCACACCGAGAAGAAAGTTTGCCATATCGATATCGTGAATGTGAAGATCAAACGGCGTGCTTCCGCTTCGGTTGGGGTCGAGATACCAATCCTCAAAGCATTTCCACGACGGGAGCTCGGAAAGACGGTCAAGACTAAGCATTTTAAGCTCGCCGAAGGTCTTTTCCGATACGCATTTCTTGAGATAGGTATAGCCTGCTTCAAATCGCAGGCATTGACCTATGGTTATTTTTTTGTTACATTCATTTGCAACACGAAGCATTTCTTCACAGTCGGCATAGGAAAGAGCCATAGGCTTTTCCGAGATAACGTGCTTTCCGCTCCTCATAAGCTTGATAGCATATTCCTTGTGAAGATAAGACGGTATGCAGAGATCGATAACGTCAAAATCCACCTCGGCAAGCATTTTATCAATATCTGTGTAAAGAGAAATTCCCGTAAGGCTCGTTCCATAGGTAGAGCCAAGGTTTATAGCCTCCTCTGCGGCTGTGAATTGACCGTCGTCAATATCGCAGATGGCAACGAGCTTTATGGGGAAGCCCTCTGCCTCAAGAAGCTCATAACCGTGCTTGTGCGATTTGGAGATGCCTCCGTAGCCAAGCATAGCGAATTTAATTTCTTTCATCAAAAAACGCTCCTTCGTGTTGCAAATGATTGATATTTGTGGTAAAATTAATTAAGCGAGGGCAAATTAGGCCTTAGCAACGATTGCTGCGGTATCTCTTGCAATAACGAGCTCCTCGTTGGTGGGAAGAATATATACTGCTACCTTAGAAGAGTCGGTAGAGATCTTGGTGTTACCCTTTGCGTGCTCGTTAGCATTGTTGGTATCTACGTCGAATTCAACGCCGAGATATTCCATATCTGTGCAAACCTTCTCACGGATAAATGCGTTGTTCTCGCCGATTCCTGCGGTGAATACGATAGCGTCAACGCCGTTCATAAGAGCTGCGTATGCGCCAACGAATTTCTTGATTCCGTGGCAGAGAATGTCCAAAGCGAGCTTCGATCTCTCATAGTTGGGGTCAGAGGGGCCTGCCTCATAAGCTGCGTAGATAGGACGGGAGTCGGAGCTTACACCGGAAACTCCGAGGAAGCCGGATTCCTTGTTCATTATCTTATCCATCTGTGCAGGAGTGAGGTTCTCATTCTCCATTATGTAGGTAACAACAGAGGGGTCGATATCACCGCAACGTGTACCCATCTCGATTCCTGCAAGGGGAGTGAATCCCATAGAGGTATCAACAACCTTGCCACCCTTAACTGCGGTAATCGAAGAGCCGTTACCGATATGGCAGGTGATTATCTTGGTCTCCTCAATAGGCTTGCCAAGAATCTTTGCCATCTCAGCACTTACAAAGCGGTGAGAGGTTCCGTGTGCACCGTAGCGACGGATGCTGTACTTCTCGTAGTAAGCATAGGGGAGAGCGTAGAAATATGCTTCGGGCTCCATAGAGGAGTGGAAAGCGGTGTCAAATACGAGAACCTGAGGCTTCTCGGGCATAACCGAAAGACAACCGTTGATTCCCATAATGTGTGCGTCGGTGTGAAGGGGAGCGAATGCGCGGCAACGCTTAAGGGTTGCAAATACCTCATCGGTAAGAAGAATCGAATCCGAGAAGTAAGGACCGCCGTGGACAACGCGGTGTCCGATAGCGTCTATATCATCCATGCTGGTGATGCATCCTGCCTCAGCATCGGTGAGAGCCTCGATAACGTACTGCATTGCAACTGCGTGGTCGGGCAT